>JAKAJW010000056.1 GCA_021813645.1 Pseudomonadota bacterium
CAATTCTCGATGGAAAACCCGGGTCAGTTCTCAGCGGAAATCAACAGCCTGTTCGCTTCGATCATTTCGATGATCCCCTGCAGATGGCCATCGGCACGCTTCAGGCGCTTGACGATCTCAGGGTGCGTTTCGTGGACGTTGGGAATTTTGCTCATCGCCTTATACTATCCCCCTGGAGGGGATACGGCAACAGTGACGTTTTAGAAGGCACCGTTCGTCAATATGGCCGAGCACCGGCGGCTAGGAGTTCACTCCCAGACCGGCGCGACTTTGAGTCTCCCTCGCGGCTCCCCGTGCGATCCCGGCTGGTTGGTTAGCGCAGGGATTTGGGTCTCAGGAGGGATTGTCCTTGACCGCGGCGCAATGAAACCCTATCTTTGGGGTCGCATTAGGAGGTGCGAATGGCCCATACCGCCCAATTCACCGCTGCCGAAGCCGCCTTCGTTCTGCGCGAACCCGTCCGGGCCGTGAAGAAGGCGCTGGACGCCGGTCCGGTTCGCCCGGTGCTGCTTCGCCGCGCCGGCGCACCAGTGCGCGCGATCGAATGGCGGGATCTCTTCTATCTGTATGCCGTGCGGGCGCTTCGCGATGAGTTGACGCCGAAGGCGCGCACGGAATTCTACGAGGCGCTCCAACAGGCGCCGACCGCAAAGCGTGACGAGGTTCGTTTCGGTCGTTTCCGGATTTCGGTCCGCGATCTGATCGAAGAGGTCGAACGGCGCACATCGGATCTCGCCGCGCTGGCAGAGAAGGTGGAATTTCAGGCCGACAGTGAGCCGGTGCTGAAGGGCACTTCAATCGAGGTCTATCGGATCGCCGCCTTGCTCGAGGGAGGCGCTTCGATCGAGCAGGTCCTGGAGGACTACCCCTCGCTGTCGCGCAATCAGGTCGAGACTGCCCAGGCCTATGCGGAAGCCTATCCCAAGGCGGGCCGGCCCTATCCGCGCACCAGCGTCAAGCGGGCGCTGCAAGGCGCGGGACTGGAAGCGCTCGATGACGCCTGATAGCAACGCCGGCGGATGAAATATCTGGTCGACACAAACGTACTGCGCGAACTCGGCAAGCACTCACCGCACAAGAATGTGGCTGCCTGGCTGAAGAGCGTCGACGACGCCGATCTCGCGATCAGCGCGCTCACGGTGCGCGAGATTGCCAAGGGTGTCGTCAAGCTGAGAAAGACGAAGCCCGAAACGGCAACGGCGTTGGAGGCTACTGTCTCGGCGATCTTCGACGCATTCGAGGAGCGAGTTTTGCCGATTGACCGGGCGGTTGCCGCAGCCTGGGGCGAGGCTCTCGGCAAGAGCGAGAAGCATGTCGATGATGCAGGCCTTGCCGCGACCGCGCACGTGCACGGCCTGATCGTCGTCACGCGTAACGTGAAGGACTTTGACGGACGTGGCGTGAAGGTGATCGATCCGTTCAAGGCTGCGCACCGCCGGGCCTAGGCGGCGAGACGCTGATCTTCCTTCGTCTCCGTGTTCTCATTCTCTCCTGACGCCTTGAGAAGGAAGCGCGCGAGCGCCGCTTTGCGGGAATCACGATCCAGTGCGTAGGCGGTCTGCTTGAATTCCTTGCCGTCGAGCAGACCCTGGATGTAGCCGGCGACCGTGTCGGCCGCCATGATCAGCGCCGTGTCGAGTGTGTGGATATATTTGCTCGTTACCGATCCCTTGGCGTGTCCGATCAACGCGGCGATCGTCACTTCGGTGAACCCGAGATCATTCCCGATGCTGGCGAAGCTATGCCGCAGCACATGGGGCGTAATATCCGACAGGGGTGAATCCCTGAACAGTTGCCTCCAATGGTTAGGGAAGCCGCCGAAGGCGTTGTCCTCGCCGTAGCCTGGAAAGACATAGGAGCCAGTCCGCGTCTTCCGCTGCGTCTCCAGGAACTCGACCACAGGAATCCCGATCGGACGAACCGAGACGCCCTCCTTGCTATCGATCAAGCGCAGACAGCTCGCATCGGTATCGGTTTCAGTCCACTTCAGCCCGATGATCTCGCTGCGGCGGGATCCGGTCAGAGCAATCTGGCGGATGATCCTGACTGTCGTGGCGTACTTCTCCTGCTTCTCGGCAGTCCGCAGCATCTCGCCCAAGATCCGATATTCGTCGTCGGTGAGCCGTCGGCTGCGCACATTATCCTTGGGCTTCTTCAACCCATGGGCGGGATTGGTTTCGATGATGCCGGCGTCGACAGCGTAGGTGAGAATGCCGCCGAGCAGCCCGACGGTTCGCGTTGCAGTGCCCGCCCCACCTCGAACGATGGCTTTGCCTCGGAGCTTGTCCGTTTTGACTGAGACGCGCGTCTTGCCGGCCATGACGTCCTTGAGCACCTTGTTGATGTCGGCCTTCGTGAGGTCCTTGACCCGCCGCGTTCCGATCAGCGGGACGATGTGACGGTGGATTCGTCCGATGTCGCTCGCGATTGTGCCGGGCTTCTTCGGCCGTCCACCTTTGCCGAGGATAAGTCCCGCGTTCAGGTCATTCAGGTAGAGGGTGCATAGCTCCTTGACCGTGACCGCCTTGTGATCGAGCTGGCGCTCTTCCGCGGGGTTGTCGCCCTGAGCGACACGGCCCAACTGGACCTTCGCTTCCTGCCGCGCGGCCTCGGCCGTCCAGACTCCGTGCAAGCCGATCGTATAGCGACGCGAGCGCCCGGCCGATCGATACTGGATGACGTAGCTGCGCTTGCCGGAGGTGAAGACACGGAGGCCGAAACCGGGTAGCTCATCGTCCCAGATGACGTAGTCTTTGTCCCGCGCCTCGGAGGCATCGACAACCCTTTTCGTGAGCTTAGTCATGGGCATCCTCCCATCCAAACCCCCGCTTTCGCGTAAGCACCGCGTAAGCAGCAGGACGCAAATCGAGGCGTATCGGAGGATACGCCAGACAAGCCGTGATTTCAATTTTTATAGTGATTTCAGTAGCATAGCGCATTGGAGCGAAACCTGTCGAACTTCATCGTAGGACAGGCTAAATTCTCCGAAGGCAGAGGCCAGAGGTTCGAATCCTCTTGGGTGCGCCAGTTCCCCTGCCGTCTGGCCTGCTGCCCGTCGTCTTGATGGGCGCGATCCTGCACGAAGACGTGACTTGGGCGGTTTCCGGGCGCAGGGGCCGGCTGCGGTTCTTGCCAGGGTGCGGATTCGTCCCAACTCTTGCTGCAGCGCAGTAGGAAAGGGCGGACGATGGTGCGGGCACCTCGGGCCTGGGCGGCAGATGCGGCGGAGCGGGTGGTGTTGGTCCTGCAGGGCGGCGGCGCGCTTGGCGCCTATCAGGCCGGCGCCTTCCAGCGTTTGGCGGAACTTGGCCACCAGCCCGACTGGGTGGCCGGTATCTCGATCGGGGCGGTGAACGCGGCGCTGATCTGCGGCAATCCGCCGGAAGGGCGGGCGGCGGCGCTGGAGACGTTCTGGCATCGTGTGACGGCCGCGCTGCCGCAGCGCCCGATCGGCGGCATCCCGTCGCGCCAACTGTTCGGCGACTGGGCGTCGGCCGCCGTCATCGCCGCCGGGGTGCCGGGGTTCTTCGCGCCGCGGCTGCCCCTGGCGGCGCTGCTGCCGGGCGGGCTGACCCGTCTGACGAGCTTCTACGACACCGCGCCACTGGCCAAGACTTTGGCCGAGCTGGTCGATTTCGATTACCTGAACCGGGCCGGGCCGCGGCTGAGCGTCGGCGCAGTGGATGTCGAGACCGGAAATTTCATCTATTTCGATTCCAGCCAAACGCGGATCGGTCCGGAACACATCCTGGCCTCGGGCGCTTTGCCGCCGGGGTTCCCGGCGGTGGAGATCGAGGGCCGCGCCTATTGGGACGGCGGGCTGGTGTCCAACACACCGCTGCAGCATATCATGGCCGAGGCGGATGGCGCCGCGCTCTGCGTGTTTCAGATCGATCTGTTTTCGGCGCGCGGTCGGCGGCCAGGCAATATCTCGGACGTTCAGCAAAGGGAAAAGGACATCCGCTATTCTAGCCGGACCCGGCTCACCACCGACCGATTTCGCCAGCTTGCCGCGCTGAGCCAGGCGGCGGAGCGGCTGGCGGCGAAACTGCCGGCGGAATTCCGGGACGATCCCGATCTGGCCTTCTTGCGCGCGGCCACTCCGGACTGCCCTGTGGCCTTGGTGCATCTGATCCATCGCCACCAGAGCTTCGAAAGCGCCTCGAAGGATTTCGAGTTCTCGCGCCTGTCGATGATCGAGCATTGGGCGGCAGGTGCGCGCGATGTCGCCCGCACTCTGTCGCATGCGGATTGGCGCGCCCGCGTTCCCGCCGCGCCGGGGCTGCATGTCTTCGACCTGACACGCGAGCCGCCGGAGTGACCGGTCGGCGCGTTGCGGCAAACGTGATCGTTGGCCCGGGGGCGGAGGCTTGATTTCCCCTCCTCCCGCGGTCCATGCTAGCAAGATGGCAATCTGCGTTTGTTGAGAGGAGAGCGAGATTGGAGGGCTTGAGTATCGGTCATCTGCTGGTCATCGCCGTGGTCGTCATGGTGTTGTTCGGCCGGGGCAAGGTGAGCGCGCTGATGGGTGAAGTCGGCAAGGGCATTACCGCCTTCAAGAAAGGCATCAACGACGGCAACAAAGAGATCGCCGCAGAGGGCGCGCCGGCCGGGCAGGCTCGCGACGTGACCCCGTCAGAGGCCGAAAAGGCCAAGGCCTGAGCCTTGCCGATGCGGCCCCGCTCGGCGGGGCCCGCGGCGCACGCCCCCGGGGCGCTTTGGACAAATCTGTGTGTGTTTCGGCGCGGTACTCGGTTTGTAACAGAAATTGTGACAGAACTGTCATCGCGCTGTCATGTGAACCAGCTATCCCGGCGCCGTCTTCGCCACCCTACGGCGCGGAGACGGAGACCCATTCTGTTCCGGGAGAACTGCCGTGAGCTTCATCAAGACCATCGCCATGGGCGCTGCTGCCGCTGCGTTCAGCCTTTCGCTGGCTGGCGCCGCCCAGGCCGCCGACATTTCGGGCGCCGGCTCGAGCTTCATCTATCCGGTCTTCGCCAAGTGGGGCGAAGCCTACAAGAAGGCGACCGGCATCGGTCTGAACTACCAGTCGATCGGTTCGGGTGGCGGCATCAAGCAGGTGACCGCGAAGACCGTGACCTTCGGCGCCTCGGACAAGCCGCTGGACGACAAGTACCTGACCGACAACGGCATGGTGCAGTTCCCGATGATCCAGGGCGGCATCGTGATGATGTACAACGTCAAGGGCATCAAGCCGGGTGAGCTGGTTCTCGACGGCGCGACGGTCGAAAAGATCTACATGGGCGACATCACCAAGTGGAACGACCCGGCGATCCAGGCACTCAACAAGGACGTGAAGCTGCCGAACGAGCCGATCGTTGTCGTCCACCGCTCGGACGGGTCGGGCACCACCTTCAACTTCACCAACTACTTGTCGAAGATCTCGAAGGATTGGGCTGACAAAGTCGGTTCGGACACCGCGGTGGAATGGCCGGTCGGCCTCGGCGCCAAGGGTTCGGAAGGCGTCGCCAACACCGTGAAGCAGACCGCGGGCGCGATCGGCTACAACGAATACGCCTATGTCATCCAGAACAAGCTCGGCTATTCGCGGATGATCAACAAGGACGGCAAGATCGTTTCGCCGTCGCTCGACACCTTCGCCGCCGCCGCCGCCAACGCCGACTGGGCCGGTGCGAAGAACTTCCACGTGATCATCACCGACCAGCCCGGCGCCAAGTCCTGGCCGATCGCCGCGTCGACCTGGGTGATCATCCACAAGGACCCGCAGGACCCGGCAGCTGCCGCCGAGGCGCTCAAGTTCTTCGCCTGGGCCTACAAGAACGGCCATCCGGAAGCCAAGGCTCTCGACTATGTCGCGATCCCGGATAACGTTGTGGCTCTGATCGAGAAGTCCTGGGGTGAAATCCAGCACGACGGCAAGCCGGTCTACATGGCCAACTAAGTCCGGCTAAAGACTCAGAGAACGGGCAGGGCTTTGCCTTGCCCGTTTGACTGTTCTAAACGGCAAGTGAGAGGCGGATGGCGATGACGAGCGAGGCTACGGGCGAGACGAAGTTCTCAGACCGGGTAGCGATTTCACGCCGGATGCGCCTGCAGGACGCCGCCTTCTTCTGGATCTCCTGGGGTTCTGCGGCTGCCGTGGTTCTGGTGCTTCTGGGCGTGCTGGGCTCGCTGGTCTGGGACGCGCTGCCGGCGTTCAGGGCGTTTGGGCTGCCGTTCGTCTGGACCGAGCAGTGGAACCCGGCCAAGGGGCAGTTCGGGGCCGCCGCGCCGATCTTCGGCACCCTCGTCACCTCGATCGTCGCCATGGTGATCGGCGTGCCGATCAGCTTCGGCATCGCCGTCTTTCTAACCGAGATCTGCCCCAAGCCGCTGCGCCGGCCGATCGGCATTGCGGTCGAACTTCTGGCCGGGATCCCGTCGATCATCTATGGCCTGTGGGGCTTCTTCGTTCTGGCGCCGGTGATGCAGCGGGTGGTGCAGCCCTTCCTGATCAATACGCTGGGCGATGTTCCTGGCCTCGGCATCCTGTTCTCCGGCGCGCCCTATGGCATCGGCATGCTGACGGCAGGGGTCGTGCTGGCGGTGATGATCCTGCCCTTCATCACGTCGGTAACGCGGGATGTTTTCAACACCGTGCCGGTGATGCTGCGCGAAAGCGCCTATGGCATGGGGATGACCACCTGGGAGGTGGTGCGCTACATCATCATCCCCTACACCCGCCTGGGGCTGGTCGGCGGCGTCATGCTCGGCCTCGGCCGGGCGCTTGGCGAGACCATGGCGGTGACCTTCGTGATCGGCAATTCGCATCGCATCTCGGCCTCGCTGATGGCGCCGGCGACGACGATCTCGGCGGCGATCGCCAATGAGTTCACCGAGGCGACGACCGGGATCTATACCTCGAGCCTAGTCGCCCTTGGCCTGATCCTGTTCTTCATCACCTTCTCCGTGCTCGCCCTGGCCAAATGGCTGATCGGCCGGGCCGAGAAATTCTGAGGAGCCCCGAGATGCCCGGTGCCATCGCTGCCCGCCGCTATCGCCGCAACCGCATCGCCATCGGCTTCTCGCTGCTGGCGGCGGCTTTCGGGCTGTTCTTCCTGGGCGCGATCCTCTGGACGCTGTTCTGGAATGGGATCAGCGCCATCAATCTCAGCATTTTCACCAAGATGACGCCACCGCCGGGTTCGAGCGGCGGTCTGGCCAATGCGATCTTCGGCTCGGTCGCGATGACCTTCACGGCGATCGTGATCGCCACGCCGATCGGTATCCTCGCCGGCACCTATCTGTCGGAATACGCCCGCGATTCGAAGCTGGCCGAGGCGGCGCGCTTCGTCAACGACGTGCTGCTGTCGGCCCCCTCGATCATCGTGAGCCTGTTCGTCTATGCGATCCTGGTCGTGCCCTTCGGCCATTTCTCCGCCTGGTCCGGCGCGGTGGCGTTGGCGGTGATCGCGTTGCCGGTGATCAACCGCACCACGCAGGACATGCTCAGCCTCGTTCCGAATGCGCTGCGCGAGGCGGCGGCGGCGCTTGGCGCGCCGCGCTGGAAGGCGATGACCGCGGTGATCTACCGATCCGCCTATTCCGGGATCCTGACCGGTGTGCTGCTTGCGGTCGCCCGCATCTCGGGCGAGACGGCGCCCTTGCTCTTCACAGCGCTTTCCAATCAGTATTGGACGTCGGACATGAGCCAGCCGATGGCCAATCTTCCGGTCGTCATCTTCCAGTTCGCCATGAGCCCCTATGACGACTGGCAGCGACTCGCCTGGGGCGGGGCGCTGATCATCACCGTGGCGATCCTCGCCCTCAATATCCTGGCGCGCAGCCTCGCCGGGCGCCGCTCGTCCTGAAGGAGAGGGATATGAACATGCCGGCCGACACTCAGACCCCGACGCAAGGCTTCGACATGCAGGCTCAGGCGCCGACCTTCGTGCAGGGTCAGCACGACCAAGCGGTGAAGCTGGAGGTGAAGAACCTCGATTTCTGGTACCAGAACGGCCACCACACGTTGAAGAACGTGAACCTGGCGCTGCGCGACAAGACAGTGACGGCCTTCATCGGCCCCTCGGGCTGCGGCAAGTCCACGCTTCTGCGGGTGTTCAACCGGATGTACGACCTCTACCCCGGCCAGCGGGTCACCGGCGAGGTGATCCTGGACGGGCGCAACATCCTGGCGAAGACCGAGGACCTGAACCAGTTGCGCGCCAAGGTCGGCATGGTGTTCCAGAAGCCGACGCCTTTCCCGATGTCGATCTACGAGAACATCGCCTTCGGCATCCGGCTCTACGAGAAGGTCTCCAAGGCCGAGATGAACAACCGGGTGGAGCAGGCCCTGCGCGAGACGGCTCTCTGGGACGAGGTGAAGGACAAGCTGCACCAGTCCGGCCTCGGCCTTTCCGGTGGCCAGCAGCAGCGGCTGTGCATCGCGCGCGCGGTGGCGGTGAAGCCGGAGGTGCTGTTGCTGGACGAGCCGGCCTCGGCGCTCGACCCGATCTCGACGGCGAAGGTCGAAGACTTGATCATCAAGCTCGGTCAGCAGTATTGCATCGCCATCGTGACGCATAACATGCAGCAGGCGGCGCGGACCTCGCTCTACACCGCCTTCATGTATCTCGGCGAGTTGGTGGAGTTCGACAAGACCGAGAAGATCTTCACTGCGCCCAGCCAGCCGCGCACCAACGACTATGTGACCGGGCGGTTCGGCTGAGGCGGATCCGGCGGCCGGCACCGGCCCGGACGGATAGACGGGCCCGGACGGAAGGACGGGCGCGGAGGGAATGACGGGGGGCGGGCGCTGCGGCACCCGCCCTTCTTCGTGGCGGCCGCGCCATTGTGTCGGTTGCCGGTGGCCTTCAGCTTGGCCGTGCAGGCTGTGCGCTACCGCGGCCAAGTCTGGTCCTACGGCGCCTTGTTGGCCGTCTTGGCGGCTTTGTGAGCTTCGCGACAGCAGGCAGTCGCTCTGGGCCGCAGCGGCGCGCGCCAGGACGGAGGGCGACAGGACGACCCGCCGCCTCCCGAAGACGGGAGGCGGCGACGATCCGCATTCGGTCTCGTGCCTTTCTCCACGGCGGCCGGAAAATCCGCTGCCGCCAAGGTTATGTCGCTCGCCCCGCAGCACGGAGGCAGCCCAACTCTGGGTCGTCTGCGTTTCCGATGGCGCCGAACGCCTTGCGGGGCGGCGGGCGGGCGGTTGCCGCCGATCCCGCCTCCGCCGGTTCAGGCGCCGCGGGCCAGCGCCGCGATGCCGGTGCGGGCGATCTCGCGCAGCCCCAGCGGCCGCATCAGATCGGCGAAGGCGTCGATCTTTTCCGCCGTGCCGGTGATCTCGAACACGAAGCTTTCGAGGGTCGAGTCGACCACATTCGCCCGGAAGATATCCGCCAGCCGCAACGCCTCGACGCGATGGTCGCCGGTGCCCACCACCTTGAAAAGTGCCAACTCGCGCTGCACGGCCGGCCCTTCCACGGTCAGGTCATGCACCTCGTGCACCGGGACCAGCCTGGCGAGTTGGGCTTTGATCTGTTCGATCACCTGCGGCGTGCCGCGCGTCACGATGGTGATGCGCGAAAGGTGGCCCTTGTGGTCGACCTCGGCCACGGTCAGGCTCTCGATGTTGTAGCCGCGCCCCGAGAACAGCCCGATCACCCGGGCCAGGACGCCGCTCTCGTTGTCGACCAGCACGGCCAGCGTGTGGGTCTCGATCACCTCGGCATGGGGATCGCGCAACTCGTAGGCGGAATGGCTGGTCGCGCCCTTCTTGATGTTCAGCGCCGACATGATCTTCCTCTCTGCACGTCTCTTGGCTCACATAGCTTCGGGGCTCCGGGGGCAGGTCGCTCCCGGGCCATCACACCAGCGCCGCGCCGGCCCCGGTGATGGCGCCTTCGGTCGACACCTCGCCCAGCAGCATCTCGTTGTGCGGCTTGCCGCTCGGGATCATCGGGAAGCAGTTCTCGTGCTTTTCGACCAGCACGTCCATCACCACGGGTCCGTCGTAGGCGATCATCTCGCGGATCGCGTCGTCGAGGTCGCCGGGGTGGTCGACCTTGATGCCCTTGCAACCGAAGGCCTCGGCGAGCTTGACGAAGTCGGGCAGGGCCTCCGACCAGCTCTGCGAATAGCGCTCGCCGTGCAGGAGCTGCTGCCACTGGCGGACCATGCCGAGCCGCTCGTTGTTCAGGATGAACTGTTTCACCGGCGCGCGGAACTGCACCGCTGTGCCCATCTCCTGCATGTTCATCAGCCAGGAGGCCTCGCCTGCGACGTTGATGACGAGCGCGTCGGGATGGGCGATCTGCGCGCCGATCGAGGCCGGCAGGCCGTAGCCCATGGTGCCAAGCCCGCCGGAAGTCATCCAGCGGTTCGGGTCGTCGAAATGCAGGAACTGCGCCGCCCACATCTGATGCTGGCCGACCTCGGTGGTGATGTAGCGGTCATAGCCCTTAGTCAGCGCCTCGAGCCGCTGCAGTGCGTATTGCGGCTTGATCACCTTGTCGGAGTTGCGGAAGGACAGGCAATTGACCTGCTTCCACTCGGCGATCCGGCCCCACCAACGCTCCAGCGGGGCGCGGTTGGTCTTGCGGCCGCGCGCGGTCCAGATTTCCAGCAACTCGCGCAGCACTTCCGTCACGTCGCCGACGATCGGGATATCGGCATGGATCACCTTGTTGATCGACGAGGGGTCGATGTCGATATGGGCCTTTTTCGAGCCCGGGCTGAAATCCGGGATGCGGCCGGTGATGCGGTCGTCGAACCGCGCGCCGACCGCGATCATCAGGTCGCAATCGTGCATGGCGAGGTTCGCCTCGTAGAGCCCATGCATGCCGAGCATGCCGAGCCAGTTCTTGCCCGAGCCCGGATAAGCGCCGAGCCCCATCAGCGTCGAGGTGATGGGGAAGCCGGTTGCGTCCACCAACTCGCGCAGCAGGCGCGAGGCCTCGGGGCCGGAGTTGATGACGCCGCCGCCGGTGTAGAAGATCGGCCGTTCCGCCTGTTCGATCAGCGCGGCCAGCGCTTCGATCGCGGGGCGGTCGCCCTTGACCTTAGGCTGGTAGTGACCGGTCCGGGCTTGCGCCGGTTCGGTATAGGTGCCGGTGGCGAATTGCACGTCTTTCGGGATGTCGATCAGCACCGGCCCGGGTCGACCCTGGGTGGCGACATGAAAGGCCTGATGGATCGTCTCGGCCAGTCGGTCGGTCTCTTTCACCAGCCAGTTGTGCTTGGTGCAGGCGCGGGTGATGCCGACGGTGTCGGCTTCCTGGAAGGCGTCGGTGCCGATCAGGAAGGTGGGCACCTGGCCGGTCAGCACCACGATCGGGATCGAATCCAGCAGGGCATCGGTCATGCCGGTGACGGCGTTGGTGGCGCCGGGCCCCGAGGTGACCAGCACGACGCCGGGCTTGCCGGTGGAGCGGGCATAGCCCTCGGCCATGTGGACCGCGCCCTGTTCGTGGCGCACCAGGATGTGGCGGATATCGTTTTGCTGGAAGATTTCGTCGTAGATCGGAAGCACGGCACCGCCGGGGTAGCCGAAGACCACCTCGACGCCCTGATCCTTCAGGGCCTGAACCACCATCCTCGCGCCGGTCATCTGCTTCGTCATTGCCATTTCCTCGGGCTTTCCCTTCGCCGCAACAAAAAGCCCCCGGTTTTCACTCGGGGGCGCATGGGGGTCCGTAATGGATACCGTTACCGGCCCATGCGCCTATCCCCCACGAGTACGAGAATGATGCTCATTCCCAGCTCCTTGCTGCTGCGGGCCGGAGATTAGGTCGTCGCCCAAGGAGCGTCAATGCCGAAAAGCGGGAATTTCCTGACCTCCAGCGGCAAAACCTTTCGCGAATCTTTCGGCGTGCGGCATTTGCGTGAAATTTATGGAATGCCGGCGGAACGTTTTGTGCGGAACGATCGGGTTGCGCTCTTCGGGCGCAAGAAAGTTGCGAGGCGCGGCTTGTCTGTCGTTGCCCCCTGTGTAAAGTGCGTTTCAGCAGTCTTTTGAGTGGCTCTGGCGATCTTTGTGCCGGTTCGTGCTCCCGGCGAGGCTGTCGAAACAACATGGGAGGTCATTTGATGGATCGTCGTTCATTTCTAACCAAGGCAAGCGTCGGCGGGGTCGCAGCGGCCGGTGCCTCGATGCTGGCTGCGCCGGCGATCGCGCAGTCGATGCCGCAGGTCAACTGGCGGCTGACGTCCTCGTTCCCGAAGTCGCTCGATACGATCTACGGGGCGGCCGAGACCATGTCGAACATGATCAGCGACATGACCGACGGCAAGTTCAAGATCCAGGTCTTCGCGGCGGGCGAGATCGTCGGCGGCCTGCAGGCGATGGATGCGGCGGCGGCCGGCACGGTCGAGGCCTGCCATACCGCGACCTATTACTACTGGGGCAAGGACCCGGCCTGGGCGCTTGGTACCTGCGTGCCCTTCGGGCCGAACGCGCGGCAGATGAACGCCTGGTACTACTATGCCGGCGGCCGCGACCTGATGAACAAGTTCTACGCCAAGAACGGCCTCTACGGCATGCAGTGCGGCAATACCGGGGCCCAGATGGGCGGCTGGTACCGCAAGGAGATCAATAGCCTGGCCGACATCAAGGGCCTGAAGATGCGCATCGGCGGCTTCGGCGGCAAAGTGATGGAAGCGCTCGGCGCGGTGCCGCAGCAGATCGCCGGCGGCGACATCTATCCGGCGCTGGAGAAGGGCACGATCGACGCCGCGGAATGGGTCGGCCCCTATGACGACGAGAAGCTCGGCTTCTACAAGGTGGCGCCCTACTACTACTATCCGGGCTGGTGGGAAGGCGGGCCGGCGCTGTCGACACTGGTCAACCTGGCGAAGTGGAACGAGCTGCCGAAGGCCTATCAGGCGGCGCTGAAGACCGCGTGCCAGGCGGCCGACCTCGACATGCTGGCGCATTACGACAACGCCAACCCGCCGGCGCTGAAGCGGCTCGTCGCGAACGGTGCGAAGCTGCGCCCGTTCTCGCGCGATATCATGTCGGCGGCCTTCGATGCGGCGCACAAGATCTACGCCGATCTGTCGACGACCAATGCCGCGTTCAAGGAAATCTGGGACAGCCAGAGCGAGACGATGCGCAACGGCTATCTGTGGGAACAGGTGGCGGAATACAACTTCGACACCTTCATGATGCAGCAGCAGCAGGCCGGCAAAATCTGAGCCGACCGACTGGTCGAAATGCGAAGCCCCGGGAATTTCCCGGGGCTTTTGCTTTTGCGGCCTCTGCTGTTCCGGCCCGTCTGCTCTCGGCGCCCGACCGCCAGGCGAACTGGCGGCCGGGGCAGGATGCCGCCCGGGCTCAGTTCCCCGGTGCCGGCGGCGGGCCGAAGCTCGGCGGTGCCAGTCCGCCGCCAATGCCGCCCAGGCCGCCGCCCAGCGGGGTGATGTCGGGGATCACGATCTTGACGTTGTTCACGTCGACCGCAGGACCCTTGTAGCGCATCACCATCTGCGGGAAGGCGACGACGATCACGATCATCAGCACCTGGATCAGCACGAAGGGGATGGCGCCCCAGTAGATCTGGCTGGTCAGCACCGGCGCCATGGTCTTGCCGGTGACCCGGTCCTCGTAGGGGGTCTTCGGCGCCACCGAGCGGAGGTAGAACAGCGAGAATCCGAAAGGCGGGTGCATGAAGCTCGTTTGCATGTTCACGCCGAGGATCACCCCGAACCATATCAGGTCGATGCCGAGCTTCTCGGCCGCCGGCGCCAGCAGCGGGATGATGATGAAGGCCAGCTCGAAGAAGTCGAGGAAGAAGGCCAGCACGAAGACCAGGATCGACACCACGATCAGGAAGCCGATCTGGCCGCCCGGAAGCGAGGTCAGCAGATGCTCGACCCAGAGATGGCCATTCACCCCGTAGAAGGTCAGCGAGAAGACCCGCGCCCCAAGCAGGATGAACATCACGAAGGACGACAGCCGGGTGGTCGAGGCCAGCGCCTGGCGGATCACGCTGAGGGTCAGCCGGCGCTTCATCCCGGCCAAGATCAGGGAGCCCACCGCGCCCATCGCACCGCCTTCGGTCGGCGTCGCGATGCCGAGGAAGATCGTGCCGAGCACCAGGAAGATCAGCGCCAGCGGCGGGATCAGCACGATGATGACCTGGCGGGCGAGCCGCGACATCAGGTTGGTGCGGAGCAAGCCGTCGAGCAGCGCCAGCACATAGGTGACGGCGACCCCGACCATGCCGCCGAGGATGTCGGCATTGTCGCCCTGGCTCGCCACCAGCGCGCCGGAGGCATACCAGAAGACCGCGAAGCCGATCGCCAACACAACGATGAGCGAGGTGATGCCCGAGCCGAGCGTGCGCGCCTCTTTCGGCAGTGCCGGCACCATGGAGGGTTTGAAGATCGACAGGATCAGCACGTAGCCGATAGATC
>JAKAJW010000111.1 GCA_021813645.1 Pseudomonadota bacterium
CGCCGCGCGCGCCTCGAGCCGTGCCCGTTCCGGCCCGTCGCCGAGGATCTCGAGCTCGGCCCGGACCCCGGCGGCGCGGGCGAGCGCCAGCGCCTCGAGCGTCAGGTCGACGGCCTTCCAGCCCACCAGCCGCCCCATGAAGACCAGCCGGAACGGGGTATCGGCGGCCCGTTCGGGGCGCGCGGGCGGGGCGACCCAGGTCGACAGGTCGACCCCGTTCTCGACCAGGGTCAGGATCCGGGGGTGATCGGGAAACGGCAGGGCGCGCCGGGTGCGCTCGTTGGCCACCAGCAGCACCGCGGCCTTGCGCTTGCCGGGCACCAGGCGGTTCATGCCGCGCGCCAGTCCGCGGGCCAGCCGCACGAAGCGGCGGGCGGCCCCGCTTTCCAGGTCTTCGTAGCCGGGCGGATAGGTCATTCCGCCGTTCATCGGCCCGATGACCAGCGGCAGCCCGAAGCGGTGCAGCCCCGAGGGCGCCAAGGGCGAGACCGGGATCGGCTGGTGGATCAGGTCGACCGCCCCCTCGGCCACCAGCCTGCGGATCAGCCTGGCCTGGAAATGCTCGTTCACCCGGGTCAGCAGCGTGCCGAAGACCGCATCGCGGACCAGCGCGGGAAAGAGCCGCCCGACCTGCCAGATGACCCGGTGCCAGACGGTGTCTTCCACGAAGAGCACATCGGCGATCCCGGGGCCGAGCAGCGCGGCCAGATCCGTCCGGTTGCGGGCATGGGCGATCAGCGTTGCGGGATGCCCCCGGCGCCGCAGGATCTGGAAATACTTGAGCGGCAGGAAGGCCTCGCCACCGAAGCGCGACGAGGCGTTCGGGGCGACGATCAGCACCCGTGGCGGGGCGGCGGAAGACGGCGCGGCGGTCATGGCTGCTGTATAGCCGGGGGGCCTGCGGCGGCCCATCGTTTTTTCGCGGCATCCGTGGCTTCCGCCATCCCGGAAGGGGCGGATGCGGCGGTTGAGGATTTGCCGACACCGTGCCAGATTGCCACGCGAAATCCCGCCCTTGCCCCCGCCCGGCATGGCCCGGGGGCCGTGCGCCAGGGCGGGACGGGAGGATGCGTGGAAGCCGGGCCGGAAATTCTCTCCGTCATCATGCCTGCCAGCAACGAGGCCGCCTGGATCGGGCGCAGCCTGGCCGCGCTCCTGGCGCAGGACGCGGCGGCGGGCGCGGTCGAGATCATCGTGTCGGCCAATGCCTGCCGGGACGGCACCGAGGCGATCGCCGAGGGCTTTGCCCCGCAGGCGCGGGCGCGGGGCTGGACGCTTGTCTGCCTGAGCAGCCCCGAGCCCGGAAAGGTCGGCGCGCTCAACCGGGCGGATGCGATCGCGCGGGGGGCGATCCGGGTCTATCTTGACGCCGATGTGCTCTGCGACCCCGCCCTGCTGGGCCAGATCCGCGCGGTCCTGTCGCGACCCGAGGCGGCCTATGCCACCGGCACGCTGGTGGTGGCCCCGGCCCGCAGCCGCGTGACGCGGCTCTATGCCGGGCTCTGGGTCCGGTTGCCCTTCGTGACGGGCGGGGCGGTGGGGGCCGGGTTCTTCGCGGTCAATGCCGCGGGCCGCGCCCGCTGGGGGGCGTTTCCGGCCATCATCTCGGATGACACCTACGTCCGGCTGCAGTTCGCGCCCGCCGAGCGCCACGAGGTGCCCGCCCGCTACCACTGGCCGATGGTCGAGGGCTGGCGCAACCTGGTGCGGGTGCGGCGGCGGCAGGATGCGGGCGTGGCCGAGGTCTACCGGCTTTATCCCGCGCTGAAGGCCAATGACCGGAAGCCGCGGCTGGGCTGGGGCGGGCTCCTGGGCCTGGCGGTGCGCGCGCCGCTGGGCTTTCTGGTCTATGCGCTCGTCTCGCTCCAGGTCCGCCTGCGCAGGCCCGCCGCCGACTGGACGCGCGGCCGATGAGACGCCCGTGAGGGGGCATCGGTCGCCGGGTCAGGCCCGCCCGGTCAGCCGGTAGTAGCCAAGCCGCCCGGCCCAGGCCTTCAGGCGCTGTTCGCCCTCATAGTCCGCCCGGGTCAGTTCGCGATACTCCGGCCCGACGGAGGGGGCGGTACAGTCGTTCAGCGTCTCGCGGATGCCACCAGCCTCGAGCGCCTTGACGACCCACCATTTCGAGGGGCCCGAGACATGGATGCATTTCACCGAGGCGAGCCTTTCGAACCGCAGCGTCCAGTGGCCGGGGATCCCGCCCGCGACGGCCAGGCGCTTGATCTGCCCGCGCTCCCAGCAGCGCCAGGCCGACGGGGCCAGATGGCGGCCGCCGAACCGCATGGCCATGGCCGACCACAGGATCGCCTCGATATGCATGAAGGGCCGGTAGGTCTGCAGATCGAGCCGACCGCAGAGCCAGTCGAGCCAGGCCGGATCGATGGCACCGGCCCGCAGTTGCGCCACCCCGATATCCACATGGTTGGCCAGCCGGACACCGGTGTCGAAGGTGGCCCGGACCGCCGTGGGCGGAAACAGGCAGTTCGGCCCCTGCCGCATCATCATGACGCCTTCGGCCGGGGTCGCCTCGAAGCGGTAGCGGTTGGGGAAGAAAAGATCCGGGTCGGTCACGATGATCTCGTCATCCGCATCGCTCAGCACCAGCGGATCCACGATCTTGCGCCAGCAGGGATGCCCCTCGTGCAGGGCGCGCAGGCCCGGCATCGCCGCGAAGCGGTCCGAGAGCCGGTCCGACACCTCTTCCTTGCTGACCACCAGGATTTCGGCCCGCCCCGCTATCGCGTATTGCGCGGTCTCGGCGATCAGAAGGCGC
>JAKAJW010000413.1 GCA_021813645.1 Pseudomonadota bacterium
TGCGCTTAAGGATCCGTTAATCCTGATCCCCCAGGATCGACCTCGGTCCGGAACCGCTCCGGCAAGGCTCTCGCTCCGGTGCGCAGGCCTCGGCGGCGCTGCGCTCAGCTTGGATGACAAGGCCAAGCTTCCATGTTAGCAGCGTCCGAAGCAAATCGGGGGCCGGCCATGAAGATCGAGACAACTGCGCTTGCCGGCGTGCTTTTTTTTACGCCGAAGCGGTTCGGCGACGCGCGCGGCTTCTTCAGCGAGAGTTGGAACCGGCGCACGCTCGAAACTGCCGGTGTGCGACTGCCCGAATTCGTTCAGGACAACCACTCATACTCGGCCGAGGCGGGCACCGTGCGCGGTCTGCATTTCCAATCGCCGCCGCATGCCCAGGGCAAATTGGTGCGCTGCGGGCGTGGCCGGCTGTTCGATGTCGCCGTCGATATCCGCAAGGGGTCACCGAGCTACGGTCAATGGGTCGGCGCGGAGTTGAGCTTCGAGAACGGCCGTCAGCTGTGGATTCCCCCGGGATTCCTGCATGGGTTCGTCACCCTCGAGCCGGCGACGGAGATTGTGTACAAATGCACCGATTTCTATGCGCCGGACTGCGACGGCGCGGTGCGCTGGGACAGCGTCGGCATCGATTGGCCCTGGACGGGGGCGGTCGTGCTGTCGGACAAGGACGCGGCGGCGCCGGCGCTGACGGAGTTCGACTCTCCGTTCCGCTACGAGGAGTGATGTGTGATCGTCTCCGCCACAGTACCTGATTGGGGCCGGGAGAAGCCGCGCCGATACTGGGACCCGCCGCGACGGCTCTTGCGCGCGGTGCGCGACTATCAGGCGCTGTCCGGGCGTCCGCTGGCGGGGCCGCGGCGCGCGCTGATCGTGCTGCGGCATCGGTTCTGGTCTGTCATCACCGGCGCTGAAATCCACCTTACCGCCAGCATCGGTGGCGGGCTGCTCGTGCCGCACCCGAACGGAATCGTGATCCACCCCGAAGTGACGATCGGCCCGAACTGCCTGATCTTTCAACAGGTGACCCTCGGCGCGCGGGCGGGTTTGGCCGGAGTGCCGCGGATCGGCGGCCATGTCGACATCGGGGCAGGGGCGAAGATTCTCGGCCCGGTGCAGGTCGGAGACAATGCCGTGATCGGCGCCAATGCCGTTGTCTTACAGGACGTTCCGAGCGGCGCTGTCGCCGTCGGCGTGCCGGCGCGTCTATTGGATCGGGAGAACGCCATATGAAGATTCTTGTGACCGGCGGCGCCGGTTTCATCGGTTCGGCCGTGGTGCGCCTGGCGGTGGCGCGCGGCCATCAGGTGGTCAACCTCGACGCTCTCACCTATGCCGCCTGCCTCGACAATGTGGCGAGCGTGGCCGAAAGCCCGCTCTATGCTTTCGAGCGCGCCGATATCCGCAATCGGGCCGCGCTCGACCGCATCTTTGCCGCGCATTGTCCGGACGCGGTCATGCATCTGGCGGCAGAGAGCCATGTCGACCGCTCGATCGACGGCCCGGGCGCCTTCATCGAGACCAATGTCACCGGCACCTACAACATGCTGGAGGCCGCGCGCGCCTATTGGACCCGCGCCGGCAAGCCGGAGGAGTTCCGCTTCCACCATATTTCGACCGACGAGGTCTTTGGGACCCTCGGGGCAACGGGCAAGTTCACCGAAGAGACCCCCTACGCGCCGAACTCGCCCTATTCGGCGTCGAAGGCGGCCTCCGACCATCTGGTGCGGGCCTGGCACGAGACCTACGGCCTGCCGGTGGTGATGACCAATTGCTCAAACAATTACGGCCCGTTCCACTTCCCCGAGAAGCTCGTCCCGGTGATGATCCTGAACGCGCTCGCCGGCAAACCCCTGCCGATCTACGGCAACGGCTCGAACATCCGCGACTGGCTCTATGTCGAGGACCATGCCGACGCGCTGCTGCTGGTGCTGCAGAACGGCCGCATCGGGCGCAGCTACAACATCGGCGGCGAGAACGAGCGCAGCAATCTCGACCTGGTCCGCACCCTTTGCGCCATCCTTGACCGCAAGCGGCCGAAGGCGGCAGGTTCCTACGCCGAACAGATCACCTTCGTGGCCGACCGGCCGGGCCATGACGCTCGCTACGCGATCGATCCGAGCCGGATTCGGACCGAACTCGGCTGGCGGCCGAGCGTGACGGTGGAAGAGGGGCTGGAGCGCACGGTGCAATGGTATCTCGACAACGAGGCCTGGTGGCGGGCGCTTCAGGGCCGAGAGGGCGTGGGCCGGAGGCTTGGCACCGGATGAAGCTTCTGGTCTTCGGCAGAACCGGCCAGTTGGCCCGCGAATTGGCGCGGCGCAATCCCGGGGCGCTGCTTCTCGGCCGCGCAGAAGCGGATCTGAACGACCCCTCAGCTTGCGCCGCGGCGATCTCGGCCGCGCAGCCGGAGGTGGTGATCAATGCGGCGGCCTGGACCGCGGTCGACAAGGCCGAGGCCGAGGAGGCCGCAGCCACCCGGATCAACGCCGATGCTCCCGCGGCGATGGCGCAGGAATGCGCGCGACGTGGCATCCCGTTTCTGCATGTCTCGACTGATTACGTTTTCGACGGCACCGGCGACCGGCCCTGGCAGCCCGAAGACCCAACCGGCCCGCTGGGGGCCTACGGCCGTAGCAAACTTGCCGGAGAGCTGGCGGTGCGGGGCGCCGGCGGCTGCCATGCGATCCTGCGAACCTCCTGGGTGTTTTCCGCCCATGGCGGGAATTTCGTGAAGACCATGCTGCGGCTCGCCGAAAGCCTGGGTCG
>JAKAJW010000307.1 GCA_021813645.1 Pseudomonadota bacterium
GCACGCCGACGTAGTAGAACTTGCCGTGATGCGACACCGACCAGGAATCGCTGACCGCGGCATAGGCGAACTGGATGAAATGATCGCGCACCAGGGTGACGAAGATCGGCGCCGCCACCACGATGGCCAGCGCCAGCGCGATCCAGGGCCCCGGCGTCGCCAGCCGGCGGCGCGCCCGCGGCTCCGCGATCATCCAGGCCAGCGCGAAAAGCAGGATCAGCCCGGTGGTGAACTTGGCATAAAGGCTCGCCCCGGCGACCAGTCCGAAAGCGATCCACTGCCCCAGCCGGTTGTCGCGTTCCGCCCGCCACAGCAGCCAACTCAGCGCCGCCCAGAACGGGATCTGCGCCACGTCGTGATTGAACTGCCGCGTGCCCCAGCTGTAGTAGCCGGTGACCGGCAGCAGCAGCAGCCCGGCCAAAGCCGCCCGCGCCCCCATCATGTCGCGGCCGAGCAGGTAGACGAAGGGGAACGCCAGGCAGACCGCGATCTGAGAGGCCAGGAACCCGGACCAGACGTAGCTGCCGGTCAGATGGTAGACGATCTGCAGCACCCAGGACGGCAGCTGCGGGTGCTTGTAGCTCAAGACCAGCCATTCGCGGCCCCACAGGAAGCTTTCCAGCGTGTCGGTCGGCGGAGTGCGGTTGACCAGCGCCGGGATCACCGTCCAAGCGACGAGCTGCAAGAGGCAAAGCAGGCCGACTTGGCGCCAGGGTGCGATCGGATCGGAAGCGGCCGGGTGGGCCAGGCCCCGCGGCTCGGCAGTGCTGAATTCGATATCGGTCACGGAATGGGCCCAGAAGCAAACGCCCGCCCCCTGTAACGGGATGTTGGCTCCGTTTCGAGAAGAATCGTTGGCCCCGTCGCGCGGCACCGCGCGACAAATGACCGAATTCGCCACAACGGCGCCTTACCTTTAGTACAGAGCCCCGGAAAGAATTCTCAAAAGAACGAGGCTATTTTGCATCATGCGCCCATTAGTTGCACTAAATTGACTACATTCGGCCATTGATTAACGGCACCGATACTATGTGGAAACAGTCGACTCACTTCAGCGGGGCCGGCCGTTCACGCGCAAAACAAGAGGCAAGCAGGGCGCGTCTAGATGTTTGGAACCGAACCGAGCCCCCAGGCCCATCTATGGGAGGCCGAGCACCTGATCAGTGGCATGCGCGACTATGCCCAGATCGGTCGCGAGTTGTTTTGGCAGCGCCTGATCATCTACCTCGCCGCCCTGCTGCTCGCCGGTTACTACTTTAGCGTCTCGATGTCGGTGATCACCGCCGGGCTGCTCATCCTCGCCGAAAGCGTCGATTTCAACGCGTTCAGCCATGTCCTGGCCTCGGGAACCGACCCGTCGGCCGCCCCCGGCAACCTCCGACGGCTGCAGATCGGCGCGGCGCTGAACGTGACGGTGATTTGCTTCTTCGTGCTGTGGATCAGCAAGATGGAAGGGCCGGGCGCACATTTCACGCCGCTCTTCGTGCTGGTTGCGGCCTCGCTCTTCGCGGCGATGAACACCCATCAGCTGGTCAGCATCCTCAAGATCCGGGTCGCCTTCTACAGCCTCACCTTCCTCCTGATCCCGGTCTGGGACATCTGGGTGCTGAAGGCGCCGCTTGGCGACAGCGCCTGGCTGCGGCTGTTCACCAATATCTTCTTTCTCTATTTCCTGGTCCAATGCGCCGTCACCTTCATGCGCTTTTACCGCAAGCAGATCGAACAGATCGATCGGCTGCGCGAAGAGCACGAAAAGGTCGAGGCCGCGCTCCGCGTGAAGAGCGAGTTCCTCGCGACCATGAGCCATGAGCTGCGCACACCGATGACCTCGATCAACGGCGCGGTGATCCTGGCCCGTTCGGGCAAGCTTGGGGCCCTGCCCAAGCAGATCGACTCCGTCCTGGCGATCGCCGAGACCAACTGCCGACGGCTCTCGGCGCTCATCAACGACATTCTCGATCTGCAGAAGATCGAGGCGGGCAAAGCCGTCTTCGACATCAAACCGCTGGAGCTCGGCTACTTCCTGCGCGCCGCGATCGAGACCAATTCGCCCTACGGCCAGCAGTTCAAGGTCGATTTCGCGCCCGATCTGCCGCGGTCCGAGGTCTATGTTCTGGCCGACCGGAACCGGCTCGACCAGGTCATGTCCAACCTGCTGTCGAACGCGGCCAAGTTCTCCAACCCGGGCGACACCGTGACGATCCGGCTCGAGGCAGATGACCATACTGCCCGAATCCTCGTGATCGACACCGGCATCGGGCTGGACGAGTCGCATCGCGACGTGGTGTTCGACAAGTTCAGCCAGGTCGATGCCTCCGACAAGCGGCGCATCGGTGGCACCGGACTCGGCATGAACATCTCCAAGCGGATCCTGGAGGCCCAGGGCGCCCGCATCGACTACCGCAAGAACGCAGGTCCCGGCACCACCTTCTTCGTTGAGATGAAGCGCATTCAACCCGCGACCGAACCCCACCGCGAAGTGGTCGGGACCGCCTGAGCGCGCAGGACGGCCGGCCCGAACGCAGCGCCGGCCGGTGCTTGCTCCATCCCTCTGTCCCGGGTCGGGCCAAGGTCCCTTCCGGCGCGCGGGCAGTCTTTCCGCACGGAAATAGCCCCCCGCCCAAACCAAATGAAACGGCCGCCGGGAACCAATCCCGGCGGCCGGGGCGTTCACGCCTCGGTCAGAATGCGAGCACTGTATAAAGATACAGCATGTCGTTTCCGGATGCGTTGTGACCGCTTCCGTCGAAATCGGTCGTG
>JAKAJW010000410.1 GCA_021813645.1 Pseudomonadota bacterium
AAGGACGGTGACCTTGGCGCCGGAGCGGATGCGGCCGTAGAGATCGGTGATGTCCTGATCGAACAGCCGGATGCAGCCGTCGGTGGTCGCCTTGCCGATGGTCCAGGGATAGGGCGTGCCGTGGATACGGTAGAGCGTGTCCTTGCCGCCCCGGAACAGGTAGAGCGCGCGGGCGCCGAGCGGGTTTTCCAGCCCGCCGGGCATGCCGTTGCGCCAGGGATCGTAGGTTGCAGGATCGCGCTTGAGCATGCTGGGCGTCGGCGTCCAGCGCGGCCATTCCCGCTTGTAGGGAATGGTGGCTTCGCCCGAAAAGCCGTAGCCCTGCTTGCCGACCGAGACCGAGTAGCGGATCGCCCGGTCGTGGCCGAGCACGTAATAGAGGTGGAAATCGCCGGGATCGACGATCACCGTGCCGGCGGGCTGGGCGGTGTAATAGGTCACCTCTTCCCGCTTCAAATTGTCCGAGAGGTATTTCGTCGGCACCGCCGGGATCGTCTTGTCGCCGTCGGGGCGGGCACTGTACATCGCGACGACCTGCGGGCTGACCGCCGGCGGCGGCGGCGGCTCCTGGGCGGCGCGGCTGACCTGACGGTTCGGCGCGGCGCAGGCGGCGAGGGCGAGAAGAGCGGGCAGGGCGAGAGGCAAGCGGTAGGTCATCGGGACTCCTTCTGCCGCCGGGCGCCGCGGCGTCCGGTCGGATCGGGCGCTTCATTTGCACCCGAGCTTAAGGCAGCCTTAAGGTGCGGCGCCGAACCGCTGGGCGGCGCGATGGCGGAGGGAAGACTTGCGAATCCTGATCGTCGAGGATGACGAGATGCTGGCCAACGGGCTGACCGTCGGGCTTCGGCTGCAGGGGCTGGCGCCGGAGGCGGTCGGCACGCTGGCGGATGCGCGCCATGCGCTGGCCGCCGGCGCCTTCGACGCGCTGGTGCTCGACCGGATGCTGCCGGATGGCGAGGGGCTTGAGCTGCTGGCCGAGCTGCGCCGCCAGGGCTCGGCCCTGCCGGTGCTGCTGCTGACCGCGCGCGACGGGCTGGAGGACCGGGTCGCCGGCCTCGACGGCGGGGCGGACGACTACCTCGGCAAGCCCTTCGAGCTGGTCGAGCTGGCGGCGCGGCTGCGGGCGATCCTGCGCCGGGCCGAAGGCCGGGCCACGGGCGAGCTGCGCTGGAACGGCTTCACGTTGCATCCTGGCAGCATGACCGGCAGCCGCGACGGCGAGACGCTGCACTTCTCGCGGCGCGAATTCGCCATCCTGCACGCGCTGATGGAGCGGCCGGGCACCATCCTCGGCAAGCCGGCGCTGGAGGAGCGGCTCTACGGCTGGCAGGAGGAGGTCGAGAGCAACACCGTCGAGGTGCATGTGCATATGCTGCGCCGCAAGCTGGGGCCGGCGTTCATCGAGACGGTGCGCGGCGTCGGCTACCGGCTGGCCGAGGAGCGCGACCGGCCATGATGGCGATGCGCACTCGGCTGTTCCTGATCCTGCTCAGCGCGACCGGGGCGATCTGGCTGTTCGCGGTGATCTGGATCCAGCAATCGACCTATGCCCAGGTCGAACAGGTGCTGGACGCGCGGCTGGCGCAATCGGCGCGGATGGTCGCCTCGCTGGTGGCCGACCGCAACATCACGCCGCGCACGGCGGCGGCCCAGGCGGCCGGCGATTTCGCCAGCTTCGGCACCTCGCATGAATATTCGCGCCAGATCTCTTGCCAGATCTGGCAGTTCGACGGCCATCTGCTGGCCCATTCCGACGCCGCGCCGAAGGATCGGCTGAGCACCACCGACGACGGCTATTCGACCACCACGGTGGATGGCGAGACTTGGCGGGTGTTCACCGTCTCCGATCCGGCGCAGGGCATCCGCGTCATGGTGGGCGACCGGCTGACGGTGCGTCAGAAGCTGGTGCGCGACCTGACCGAGGGGCTGCTGTTGCCGGCGCTGTTCATCCTGCCGCTGCTGGCCGGGCTGATCTGGCTGGCGCTGAACCGCGGGCTGGCGCCGCTCGACCGGATGGCGGCGGAGCTGGCGCGGCAGCGGGCGCATGACCTGACGCCGCTGGCCGAGGGGCCGGCGCCGCGCGAGATCCTGCCGATGCGGCAAGCGCTGAACGGGCTGATCCGTCGGGTGGCCGATGCCCGCGAGGCGGAACGCCAGTTCACCGCCTTCGCCGCGCATGAGCTGAAGACGCCGCTTGCCGGGCTGAAGACCCAGGCGCAGGTCGCCGCCCTGGCCGAGGACGAGGCGACCCGGCGCGATGCGCTGTCGCGGCTGGTGCAGGGGGTCGACCGGACCGACCGCATGGTGAAGCAGCTGCTGGCGCTGGCCCGGCTGGAGATGGAGCGGGTGGGGGCGTCGGAGCGGCTGACGCTGGGGCCGCTGTTCGTCGAGATCACCGAGGCGCTCGGCCCCTTGGCGGCCAGCCGCAAGGTGGGGCTGGTGGCGCAGCCGCGCGGCGGCGCGGTGGTGGCGGATCGCCAGCTGCTGAGCCTGGCGCTGCGCAACCTGATCGAGAATGCGCTTTATGCCAGCCCGGCCGGCGCCGAGGTCGAGCTGACCGCCGAGCCGAAGGCCGGCGCGCTGCGGCTGGAGGTGCGCGACCGCGGGCGGGGCATTCCCGAGGCCGAGCGCGGCAAGGTGCGCGAGCGGTTCTTCCGCGGCGCCGGCACGGCGACGCCGGGCTCGGGCCTGGGGCTGTCGATCGTCGAGGCGGCGGTGCATCTGCTGGGCGGGCGGTTCGGCCTGTCGCCGCGCCCGGGC
>JAKAJW010000333.1 GCA_021813645.1 Pseudomonadota bacterium
CGCGCCGGCGGCGGGCGCTTGGGGCGGACAGCGGGCCGGGAGTGGCGCCGGGGCGCGGGTCTTGGGCGCAGCGGAGCCGCATGGAGGTATCCGTTCTTCTGGTTGATCGCCCCGGCCAGAATGCCACATCCGCGGGCATTGCCAAGGGCGCCGGAGCTGCCGGCTTGAAACCAGAAACGAAACGGGAAACGTTGCGGCGATAAGCTAGGCGGCAGGCGACCGCCCGAGCATTGGGGGAGGAGACATGCGGAACTTGGGCCTGTTCGGCGAACTGCGTTTTCTGCCGTTGACCCTGGCTGTGGCCGGCACCGCCGGCTTTGCCGTTCTGGCGCTGACGGCGCCGGGCTGGGCGGGGCTCAGCGCCGTGTTGGCGCTCTTGTTCATGGCGCTGGTGCTGGTCGGGCTGTTCGACCTGACGCAGACCCGGCACGCCATCCTGCGCAACTATCCGATCGCGGCGCATCTGCGGTTTCTGCTGGAAAAGATCCGGCCCGAGATCCGGCAGTATTTCCTGGAAAGCGACAAGGACGGCACGCCCTTCGCCCGCGACAAGCGGGCGATTGTCTATCAGCGCGCCAAGCAGGCCTTGGACAAACGGCCGTTCGGCACCCAATACGATGTCTATGGCGAGCGCTACGAATGGCTGCACCATTCGCTGGCGCCAAAGCCGCAGGCCCCGCTCGACAGCCTGCGGGTGACGATCGGGCCGGAGGGCCAGCAACCCTATTCGGCCTCGGTCCTGAACATCTCGGCGATGAGCTACGGCGCGCTTTCGGCCAATGCGATCCGCGCCCTGAACAAGGGCGCCCGGCTTGGCGGCTTCGCCCATGACACCGGCGAGGGCGGGGTGTCGCCCTATCATCGCGAGATGGGCGGCGATCTGATCTGGGAGCTCGGCTCGGGCTATTTCGGCTGCCGGCGCGCCGATGGCGGCTTCGACCCCGAGGCTTTTGCGCGGGTGGCAGGCGAGCCGCAGATCAAGATGGTGGAGCTGAAGCTGAGCCAGGGCGCCAAGCCCGGCCACGGCGGCGTGCTGCCGGCGGCCAAGGTCACGCCCGAGATCGCGGCGATCCGCGGCGTGCCGATGGGGGAGGACTGCATCTCGCCCGCCGCGCATTCGGCCTTCGCGACGCCGATCGAGCTGTTGCAGATGATCGAGCGGATGCGCGCGCTGTCGGGCGGCAAGCCGGCCGGCTTCAAGCTGTGCATCGGCCATCCCTGGGAATTCCTGGCCATCTGCAAGGCGATGGTGGAGACCGGGATCACCCCGGACTTCATCGTGATCGACGGCAAGGAGGGCGGCACTGGCGCCGCGCCCTTGGAGTTCATGGACCATATCGGCATGCCGCTGCGCGACGGGCTGAGCTTTGCACATAACGCGCTGGTCGGGGTGAACCTGCGCGAGCGGGTCCGGCTGGGCGCCTCGGGCAAGATCGTCACCGCTTTCGACATGGCGCGGGTGATGGCGCTGGGCGCCGACTGGTGCAACGCGGCGCGCGGCTTCATGTTCGCGCTCGGCTGCATCCAGGCGCAGAGCTGCCACACCGGCAAATGCCCGACCGGGGTGACCTCGCCCGATCCGCTGCGCCAGCGCGCGCTGGTGGTGCCCGACAAGGCCGAGCGGGTGCGCAGCTTCCACCGCAACACGATCCATGCGCTGTCCGAGCTGATCGCCGCCGCCGGGCTGTCGCATCCCTCCGAGCTACGGCCGCATCATTTCCTGCGCCGCGGGCCGAATGAGCAGGCGGTCAGCTATGCCGAGCATTACGCCATGCTGGCGCCGGGCCAGCTGCTGACCGACCCGGTGACGGCGGGCCGCTTCGCCGAGCCCTGGCGGGTGTCGCGCCCCGACAGCTTCGCGCGGCACGAGGCCGGCTAGGCGGCCAGGGCGGGCCAAGCGGCGGGCGGGGCAAGCGGCGGGCGGCTCAGGCCGGGACTTCGATCCCGGCCATTGCCTCGGCCGCGATCGCGAAGGACCGTTTGCGGGCCGCGTGGTCGTGGATATTGCCGGTCAGGATCACCTCGTCGGGCCGGTAGCGCGCGATCAGCCGGGCAAGCTCGCGGCGCACGGTGTCGGGGCTGCCGGTGGCCGAGCAGGCGAGCGCCTGGCCGACCGCCTCGGCCATCACCGGGCCGATCACGCTGTCCACCTGCTCCACCGGGCGGGGCAGCTTGCCAGGGCGGCCGGAGCGGAGGTTGGCGAAGGCCTGCTGCATCGAACTGCGCAGATAGATCGCCTCGGCATCGGTGTCGGCGGCGAAGACATTCGCGGCGAGCATGAAATACGGCCGCTCGGCCCAGACCGAGGGGCGGAAGCCCTGGCGGTAGACCTGGATCGCCGTCTCCAGCGCCTGGGGCGCAAAATGCGAGGCGAAGGCGTAGGGCAGGCCGAGATAGGCGGCGAGCTCGGCGCCATAGAGGCTGGAGCCGAGGATCCAGACCGGAACATGGGTGCCGGCGCCGGGATGCGCCCGGACCGGCTGATCGGGCGCGGGATCGCCGAGAAAGCCGAGCAGCTCCACCACGTCCTGCGGAAAGCGGTCGGCGCCCAGGCCGCGGCGGAGCGCGGCGGCGGTCATCCCGTCGGTTCCCGGCGCGCGGCCGAGGCCGAGGTCGATCCGGCCGGGGAAGAGGGTGGCCAATGTGCCGAAAGCCTCGGCCACCATCAGCGGCGCGTGGTTCGGCAGCATGATGCCGCCGGCGCCGACCCGGATCGTCTTGGTCGCGGCCGCGACATGGCCGATCACCACCGCGGTGGCCGCCGAGGCGATGCCCGGCATGTTGTGGTGCTCGGCCAGCCAGAAGCGGGTGTAACCCAGCGCCTCGGCATGCTGCGCCAGATCCGCCGAATGGCGCAGCGCGTCGCCCGCCTCGGCCCCCTCGGGGACCGGCGCAAGATCGAGCAGGGAATAGGGTATCATCGCGTCTCCTTCGCCTTTTGCCGGATATGGGGCGGCGCGGCCCGAGGGAAAGACCGCCGCGGCCGATGGGGCTTGAACCTGCCCCGGAGCGGGTCTAATGTACCACTGGTACATAGAAGGAGGCCGGCCTCATGCAGCCGATCGAGATTTCCGCCACCGCCCGCTCGGACGCCCCGCCGTCCGCCGTCTTCACGCTGCTTCGGGACGGCGCGACCTGGCCGCGCTGGAGCATGTTCTCGTCCTTCGAACTGGAGCGGCAGGGGGCGCCGGATCCGCTCGGCGTCGGCGCGATCCGGGTCTTCGTGAGCCCGACGCGCTGCGCGCGCGAGGAGGTGGTGGAACTCGTCGAGGGCCGCCAGCTCAGCTATGTGCTGCTTTCGGGCATGCCGTTCCGCAACTACCGGGCCGATGTGCGGCTGGCGCCGCGGCCCAAGGGGGGCACGGCGATCTCCTGGCAGGCGCGCTTTGCGGTGGAGCGGCCCGGCACCGGCTGGTTCTGGCGCTGGGTCATGCGCTGGGCGCTGGGCTCGACCGCGCGGCGGCTGGCGAAGGCGGCGACCGATCCGGCGATCCTGGCGGCTGCCCATGCCAGCATCGCGGCGGCGGGCGCCGCGCCGGCCGGGGCGGGCGCCTGATGCCCGACACGGCGCAGGACGGCCCGCGCGAGCGGCTGCTGGCGGCGGTTCTCGAGCATATCCGCCGCGCCCGGCCGGAGGAGGAGATCAGCCTGCGCGCGCTGGCCGCGGCGACCGGCACCAGCCACCGCATGCTGGTCTATCACTTCGGCTCGCGCGAGGGGTTGCTGATCGAGGTGGTGCGCCGCTTCGAGGCCGAGCAATGCGGACGGATGCGCGCCTTGCTCGCCGACGAGACCCGGCCGTTGCTGGCGCGGCTGCAGGAGATGTGGCGCGACTTCGCCGACCCCGCCGCCGGGCCGCGCGAGCGGCTGTTCTTCGAGGTCTTCGCCTATGCGCTGCAGGGCCGCGACGACACCCGGAGCTTCCTGCCAGAACTGGTCGAGGCCTGGCTGGCCCCGCTGGCGGAACTTGCCGAGCGGGTCGGCGTCGACCCGACGGAGCGCCGCGCGGCGGCTGGCGTGCTCTTGGCCGTGACCCGAGGGCTGCTGATGTCGCTGGTCGCCACCGGCAACCTGCGCGAGGTGGAGGCGGCGATGCAGCATTTCCTGGCCAATTACGCCCCGCTCCAGCGGCTGGCCGGGGCGGCGGGCTAGGCGTCGATCAGCCAGGGCGCGTCGAACCAGTGTTCTTCCAGGTTGGCGCCCGGCCCGATCCGGTCGACCACGGCGAAGAGGCCGGGGGCATGGAGCGGGGTGAGCACGCCGTGCCAGGTGCCGCGGGCGAGGTTGACGCCCTGGCCCGGCGCGGTGAGGAACGCCAGCGGTTGGCCCGGCCGGCCCGCGGCGTCGGGCGCGACGACGACCAGGAAAGGATGTTCGGTCATCGGCAGGAAGGCCTGGCTGCCTTCGGGATGACGTTCTACCATCTCCAACCGGTAGGGCAGACTGCGCGGCTCGGCGCGGAAGAGACTGATCCCGGCCCGGCCGTCGGCGCCGAAGTCGAGCCGCGCCCGGTCGTGCCAGCGGCCGCAGAGCCCCTGGTTGATCAGCCGGTCGGGCGCGCCGTCGGCGGCCAGCACCTCGCCGAACGGGGCGAAGGCGTCGGGGCTGAGCGGGGCGGGCCGGATCGTGCGGGTCATCGCGCCGGCCCGAAGGCGCCGGGGCCGCGCAGCCGGGCGTGGCGGTTGACGTCCTTGTAGAGCAGATAGCGGAACCGGCCGGGGCCGGCGGCATAGCAGGCCTGCGGGCAATAGGCCCGCAGCCACATGAAGTCGCCCGCCTCGACCTCGACCCAGTCCTGGTTCAGCTTGTAGACGGCGCGGCCCTCGAGCACGTAGAGCCCATGCTCCATCACATGGGTTTCCTCGAAGGGGATCAGCCCGCCCGGTTCGAAGGTGACGATGTTCACATGCATGTCATGGCGCAGATCGTCGGGCGCGACGAAGCGGGTGGTGGCCCAGCGGCCCTGGGTGTCGGGCATCGGGATCGGGGCGAGTTCGGCGTCGGAGGTGACGAAGGGCTCCGGCGCGGCGAGGCCGGGGGCGGGCTCGTAGAGCTTGCGGATCCAGTGGAAGCGGGCCAGGTGCGGTCCGCCGTTGCGCAGCCGCCAGGTGCAGCCGGGCGGGATATAGGCATAGCCGCCGGGGGAGAGTTCGTATTCCGCCTCGCCGAGCGCCAGCCAGATCTCGCCGCCGGTGACGAAGAGCACGGATTCGGCGCCGGGCTCGGGGTCGGGCGCGTCGGAGCCGCCGCCGGGGGCGACCTCCATCACATATTGGCTGAAGGTTTCGGAAAAGCCGGTCATCGGCCGGGCGATCAGCCAGAGCCGGGTGTTGTCCCAGCCGGGCAGGAAGGAGGTGACGATATCGGAGAACACCCCCTTCGGGATGACGGCATAGGCCTCGGTGAAGATCGCGCGGCCGGTCATCAGCGCAGTCTGCGGCGGCAGGCCGCCGGGCGGGACGTAATAGCCGGTCATTGGAACAGATCCTTCAGGCGAAGCTCGGCGATCCGCTCGACCTGGGCGCAGGCGGTGGCGAATTCCTCGGCGGGGCCGTGGGCCAGGCGGGTCTGGAAGGCGGCGAGGATGCCGGCCTTGTCGTGATCGCGCACGGCGATGATGAAGGGGAAGCCGAATTTGGCGCGGTAATCGGCGTTCAACCTCTCGAAGGCGGCGCGTTCGGCATCGGTCAGCGCGTCGAGCCCGGCCGAGGCCTGTTCGGCGGTCGAGGCTTCGGTGAGGCGCCGGGCCTGGGCGAGCTTGCCGGCGAGGTCGGGATGCGCGGTCAGCACGCCGCGCCGCTCGGCCTCGGTGGCGGTGCGGAAGCTGCGGCAGAGCGCCGAATGCACGCCGGCCGCGCTGTCATGCGCCGGGCCGAGCTCCAGGCTCCAGGCGCGCTCGGCGATCCAGGGGCTGTGTTCGAAGATGCCGCCGAAGCGTTCGACGAAGCGCGCCTGCGTCATCTGGCTCGGCCGTTCGAACCGGCGCGGCGGATGGGTCGCGGCCCAGTGCCGGGCCAGGTCGATGCGGCGGGGGAACCAGACGCCGGCATGGGACCGGGCGTAGTCGAGGAACCGCTTGAGGCCGGCGATCTTGCCCGGCCGGCCGATCAGCCGGCAATGCAGGCCGACCGACATCATCTTGGCCGCGCCGGCGGCGCCTTCAGCATAGAGCGTGTCGAACGCGTCCTTGAGATAGGTGAAGAACTGTTCGCCCTCGATATAGCCCGGCGCGGTGGCGAAGCGCATGTCGTTGGATTCGAGCGTATAGGGGATGATGAGCTGGTCGCGGTCGCCCAGTTCCAGCCAATAGGGCAGATCGTCGTCATAGGTGTCGGAGACATAGGCGAAGCCGCCTTCTTCGGCGACCAGCCGGACGGTATTGGCCGAGCAGCGGCCGGTGTACCAGCCCAGCGGGCGTTCGCCGGCCACCTCGGTATGCAGGCGGATCGCCTCGGCGATGGCGGCACGCTCTTCCGCCTCGGGCATGTCCCGGTGCTCGACCCATTTCAGGCCGTGGCTGGCGATCTCCCAGCCGGCGGCCTTCATCGCGGCGACCTGTTCGGGGCTGCGGGCGAGCGCGGTGGCGACGCCGTAGATCGTCACCGGGATGCCCATCGACGTGAACAGGCGGTGCAGCCGCCAGAACCCGGCGCGGGCACCGTATTCGTAGATCGATTCCATGTTCCAGTGCCGCTGGCCCGGCCATTGCGCGGCGCCGGCGATGTCGGACAGGAAGGCCTCGGAGGCGGCATCGCCGTGCAGGATGCAGTTCTCGCCGCCCTCCTCGTAGTTCAGCACCAGCTGGACCGCGATCTTGGCGCCGCCCGGCCAATGCGGATCGGGCGGGGTCGGGCCGTAGCCCAGCATGTTGCGCGGGTAGCGGTTCATCGCCCTCTCCTTGCTGCCGATAGCCAATTGATAAGGCAATGGAACGGGCGCGGCTTTCAAATTATTCCTGAAAGACCTGTCGCGGCGCGGGACTGTCGCCTTTGCGGGCAGCTTGCGGCAGACTTGCCGCCACGGCGGCGGCTGCGGAGAGAGAAATGACCGGCTTTTTGACCACCCATGTGCTCGATACCGCGCGCGGCCTGCCCGCCGCCGGGATGCGCATCGACCTCTATCGGGTCGAGGGCGAGGCGCGGCAGCACCTGCATTCGACCCAGACCAACGCCGACGGCCGCACCGAGGCGCCGATCCTGCCGCCGGACCAGTTCGCCGCCGGCCAATACGAGCTGGTCTTCCACGCCGGCGCCTATCTCGACGAGGCCGGCACGCCACCCGAGGCGCCGCGCTTTCTCGACCTGATCCCGATCCGCTTCGGGATTTCCGATCCGGCGAGCCATTACCACGTGCCGCTGCTGCTATCGCCCTTCGGCTATTCGACCTATCGCGGCAGCTGATCCGGCCGCCCTAGGCCCCGGTCACCGCCGCGCGGCAGCGGGCGACCATGAAATCGACGAAGAGGCGGATCTTCGGGTCGCGCAGCCGGCGATGCGGCATCAGGCAGGAGAGCTGCACCGGCAAGGGCGGCGTCGCCTCGGCGACGGGCACCAGCCGGCCGGCCGCGAGATGCTCGGCCACTTCGAAGCGCGGCTTCAGCACGATGCCGCGCCCGTCGAGCGCCCAGAGCGTCAGCACGTCGCCATCGTCGGATTCGAACGGGCCGGTGATGTCGAAGCGGCGCGGGCCCTCGGGGGTGAGCAGGGTCCACTGGAACTCCTTGGCGCCGGGGAACCGCAGGTTCAGGCAGTCGTGCCGGTCGCGCACCAGCGCCTCGCCGTCTTGCGGCTGGCCGCGGCGGGCGAGATAGGCGGGCGCGGCGCAGAGCAGGCGCGGGCATTCTGCGATCCCCCGCACTTTCAGCGCGCTGTCTTCGAGGATGCCGAGATGGAAGGCGACGTCGAGCCCCTCGGCGGTGACGTCGATCGCCCGGTCAGACAGCCGCAGCCGCACGTCGATCTGCGGATAGGCGTCCTTGAAGGCGGGCACCGCGGGGGCGATCAGCCGGCGCCCGATGCCGAGCGGCGCGGCGACGAAGATCGTGCCGCGCGGGTTCTGGGTGGCGTCGGTCACTGCCGCCTCGGCTGCGTCGATCGCCTCGAGGATCCTGCGGGCGCCGTCGTAGAACAGCCGGCCGTTCTCGGTCGGCTGAAGCGAGCGCGTGGTGCGGTTGAACAGCCGCACGCCGAGGTGCTTTTCCAGCTCGGCCACCCGCGCCGAGGCGACCGCCGGCGAGGTGCGCTGATCGCGGGCCGCGGCGCTCATGCTGCCCAATTCGTAGACACGCACGAACATCTTGACGTTGTTCACATAGGCCATGGCGATTTTCGGGCTGGATTTGAAAGTGCTCAGTCATTTGCTGAATTAACAAAAAGGTGCCGGCCGGTATAGCGTCTGGGGGCCAGCAGGAGGGACGACGATGTACGATTGGGCGGTGATCGGCGAATGGGTGCAATTCGCCGTGCGCTGGACGCATGTGATTACCGCGATCGCCTGGATCGGATCGTCGTTCTATTTCATCGCGCTCGACCTCGGGCTGCATCGCGACCGCCGGCTGGAAAGCGGCGCGGATGGCGAGGAATGGCAGGTCCACGGCGGCGGTTTCTACCATATCGAGAAATACCTGGTGGCGCCCGCGCGGATGCCGGGCGACCTCATCTGGTTCAAATGGGAAGCCTACATGACCTGGGTCTCGGGCTTCGCCATGATGGTCCTGGTCTATTACTTCGGCGCCAATCTGTTCCTGATCGACCCGGCGGTGCTGCCGCTGACGGTGCCGCAGGCGGTCGCGATCTCGGCAGGCTCGCTGGCGCTCGGCTGGCTGCTTTACGACCGGATCTGCAAGTCGCGCTTCGGCGACGACAACACCCGGCTGATGATCGGGCTCTACGTGATCCTCGTCGCCATGGCCTGGGGCTATACCCACGTCTTCTCGGGCCGCGCGGCGCTGCTGCATCTGGGCGCCTTCACCGCCACCATCATGTCGGCGAATGTCTTCTTCATCATCATTCCGAACCAGAAGATCGTGGTGGCCGACCTGATCGCCGGCCGCACGCCGGATCCGAAATATGGCAAGATCGCCAAGCAGCGGTCGACGCATAACAACTACCTGACGCTGCCGGTGCTGTTCCTGATGCTGTCGAACCACTACCCGCTGGCCTTCGCGACGAAATACAACTGGGTCATCGCCAGCCTGGTGTTCCTGATGGGCGTCACCATCCGGCACTATTTCAACAGCGTGCATGCCCGGAAGGGCAACCCGACCTGGACCTGGCTCGTCACCGCGCTGATCTTCCTGCTGATCGCCTGGCTTTCGACCGCGCCGATGTTCGCCCAGGACGGCAAGACCGGCGACATCACACCCTCGACGGCCGATCTGCGCTTCGCCCAGGCGCCCGGCTTCCATGACGTGGTATCGATCGTCGAGAGCCGCTGCTCGATGTGCCATGCGCAGGAACCGGGCTATGAAGGCATCCACTGGGCGCCGAAGGGAGTGCGGCTGGAGACCGCCAACGAGATCGCCCATGAGGCGGAGCGGATCTACATTCAGGCCGGCGTGACCCATGCCATGCCGCCCGCCAATGTCAGCTTCATCGAACCCGAGGAACGCGCCAAGATCGTCGCCTGGTACCGCGCCGCGACCGGTCGGGGCTGAGCGGCTGCGGCCGTTCGACCCGCCGCGCCGCGACCGATCCCCCTCGCGATAGGGGGCGGTTCGTGCTAGCACCGAACGGCGAAGGATTCAGGAGGCGGACATGGACCCGCACGCAAGGCCCTGGCGGTCGGTGCTCTACATCCCCGGCTCGCGCCAGCGCGCGCTGGAGAAGGCGCAGGGGCTGCCGGCCGACGGAATCATCTTCGATTTGGAAGATGCCGTGGCCCCTGACGAGAAGGCGGCGGCCCGGGCCTTCCTGGTCCATGCCCTGCCGCAGATGGATTACGGCCTGCGCGCGCGCATCGTGCGGATCAACGGGTTCGACAGCGAGTGGGGGCGCGACGACGCCAGGCTGATCGCCAAGGCCGCGCCGGACGCGGTGCTGATCCCCAAGGTCGGCTCGGCCGCCGATGTCCAGGCGGTCGCCGAGACGCTGCCCGATCTGCCGCTCTGGGCGATGATCGAGACGCCGAAGGGGGTTCTCAACGCCGCCGAGATCGCCGCGCATCCGCGCATGCAGGGTTTCGTGCTGGGCACCAACGACCTGATGAAGGAACTCGGCTGTCGCTTTCGCGCCGACCGGCTGCCGCTGATGGCGAGCCTGCAGATGGCGCTGTTGGCGGCCCGGGCCGAGGGGCTGGTCTGCCTCGACGGTGTGTTCAACGCCTTCAAGGACGATCTCGGCACCAAGGCGGAATGCGAGCAGGGGCGCGACCTGGGGTTCGACGGCAAGACTGTCATCCATCCCCGCCAGATCGAGATCGCCAACCGGGTCTTTGCGCCCGGCCCCGCAGATCTCGAAATGGCGCGGCGCCAGATCGAGGCCTACGAGGCGGCACGGGCGCAGGGCCAGGGCGTCGCCGTGGTCGACGGCAAGATCGTCGAGAACCTGCATGTGGCCACTGCCCGCCAGGTGCTGGCCAAGGCGGCGGCGATCGCCGCAATGGAGGCGGCCCCGGCCGCGCGGCTCGAAGCGTCCTGAGGAGGGGCCGATGACCTTTCTGATCCTAGGCGTGCTGCTTTGGTATGCGGCGCATCTGTTCAAACGGCTGGCGCCCGGGCCGCGGGCGGCGCTGGGCGACACCGGCAAGACCATGGTTTCGGCGGCGCTGTCGGCCGCGCTGATCCTGATGGTGGTCGGTTACCGCGCCACTGCGGGGATGGCCGATCTGTTCACCTTCCACGGCAACGGTCATCTGAACAACCTGATCATGCTGGTGGCCGTGGTGGTGTTCGGCGCCGGCATGGCCAAGGGCGTGCTCTGGACCAGGATACGCCATCCGATGCTGATGGGCACGCTGCTTTGGGCGGTCGCCCATCTGCTGGTGCACAACGATCTGGCCTCGGTGGTGTTGTTCGGCGGCATGGGGCTTTGGGCGGTGCTGGCGATGGCGCTGATCAACAGCGCCGGGCCCTGGCAGCGGCCGGCGGCCGGTTCGGCCAAGCGCGACCTGGCGCTGATCGCCATCGCGCTGCTGATGTATGGGGCGATCACCGGGGTGCATAGCCTGCTTGGCTTTCCGCCCTTCCAGGGCAGCTACGGCTGAGGCGGCGCGGCGGCGATGAAGACCAATCCGGGCCGTTTCTTCGAGGACTACCGGCTGGGCGAGGTCATCGTCCATGCGGTGCCGCGCACCGTCTCGGGCGGCGAGCGGGCGCTTTATCACGCGCTCTACCCGGCGCGCGGGGCGCTTTATTCCTCGGACGAATTCGCCCGGGCCTGCGGCCTGCCGGCGGCGCCGCTCGACGATCTGGCGGCCTTCCACCTGGTCTTCGGCAAGACGGTTCCGGATATATCGCTGAATGCAGTGGCCAATCTCGGCTACGCCGAGGGGCGCTGGCTGCGGCCGGTCTGGCCTGGCGACACGCTGTCGGCCCGCTCCGAGGTGATCGGGCTGAAGGAGAACTCGAACGGCAAGTCCGGCGTGGTCTGGGTGCGGACCACTGGGCTGAACCAGCATGGGGTGGCGGTGCTCGACTACGTGCGCTGGGTGATGGTGCGCAAGCGCGGCACCGGGCCGGCGCCGGAGCCGGCGGTGCCCCCGCTTGCCGCGGCGGTGGCGCCCGAGGCGCTGGTGCTGCCCGAGGGGCTGCATTTCGAGGGCTACGATTTCACCCTGGCGGGCGAACCGCATCGTTGGGGCGACTACGATGTGGGCGAGACCATCGACCATGTGGACGGCGTGACGGTGGAAGAGGCCGAGCACATGCTGGCCACCCGGCTGTGGCAGAACACCGCCAAGGTACATTTCGACGCCAGCCAGCGGCCGGACGGCAAACGGCTGATCTACGGCGGCCATGTCATCAGCCTGGCGCGGGCGCTGAGCTTCAACGGGCTGGCCAATGCGCAGATGGTGGTGGCGCTGAACGCCGGCGCCCATGCCAACCCCTGCTTCGCCGGCGATACGGTGCGGGCCTGGTCGGAAGTGCTCGACAAGGCCGAGACCGCGGTGCCCAGCGTCGGCGCCCTGCGGCTGCGGCTGGTGGCGGCGAAGGCGGGCGGTGCGCCCTTCGCGCTGCGCAGCGCGGACGGCAAATACCTGCCGGAAGTGCTGCTGGACCTGGATTACTGGGCGCTGATTCCGCGCTGAGCGCCTCGGGGCGCGGGGCTGTGATCACGTCTGGTTTTCCTGTGATCACATGCGAGCTTTTTTCGACCCGCGCCGCGCGATTTGACCGAAAATGCACGCCTCTTCACGTGACTTGAGCGAAAAAGCGGCTATTGATCGGGCGGAGACCGCGCCGCCGGCCGCGCCCGGCGTGACAGAAGGGAGCCGCCATGGCTGACGCAAGGAAGGTTGAGCGACCGCTGTCGCCCTTCATGATCGGGCCCTATTACCGGCCGCAACTGACCTCGATGACCTCGATCATCACCCGAATCACCGGCAATGCGCTGATCGTTGCCGCGGTGTTGATCGCCTGGTGGCTGCTTGCCGCCGGCACTTCGGAGGCCTATTTCCAGACCGTGAATTTTGTGATCACAAGCTGGCTGGGCCAGCTGGTGATGTTCCTCTCGCTCTGGGCGGTCTGGTACCACTTCCTGGCCGGATTGCGGCATCTCTATTGGGACTCGGGCCGCGGGCTGGAGATCGAGACCGCCGAGAAGCTCGGCTGGGCGGTCATCATCGGTTCGGTCGTGCTGACCGTCCTGACCGCGATCGTGATCTGAGGAGGCGGCGATGCAATATCTGACCGACCGCAAGCGCGCCACCGGCCTCGGCTCGTCGCATAGCGGAACGCATCATCACTGGTCGATGCAGAAGAGCGCGGTGGCGCTGGCGGTCCTGGTGCCGCTGTTTCTCTGCACCTTCGGCTATATCCTTGGCCATCCCTATGCCGAGGTGAAAGCCTACTACGCCCGGCCCTTCCCGGCGATCGTGGCGGGGCTGACGCTGGTCGTCGGGCTCAACCATTTCCGGCTGGGCGCGCAGATGGCGATCGAAGACTACAGCGGGGGTCTCACCCGCAAGGCGCTGATCCTCGGGGTGAGCGGGCTTTCCTATCTCGTGATGGCGACGGGGCTTCTGGGCCTCATCCGCCTCGCGCTCTGACCGACGGAGCTTCGCCGATGGCAGCTTATGATTTCGAGACGCATGACTACGACGTGGTCGTGGTGGGGGCGGGCGGCGCGGGCCTGCGCGCGACGCTGGGCATGGCCGAGCAGGGGCTGCGCACCGCCTGCGTGACCAAGGTCTTCCCGACCCGGTCGCATACGGTGGCGGCGCAAGGCGGCATCGCCGCCTCGCTGTCCAACATGGGCCCCGACAACTGGCAGTGGCACCTCTACGACACGGTGAAGGGGTCCGACTGGCTGGGCGACACCGACGCGCAGGAATACATGGTGCGCGCCGCGCCGGCGGCGGTCTACGAGTTGGAGCACTACGGGGTGCCTTTCTCGCGGACCGAAGAGGGCAAGATCTACCAGCGCCCGTTCGGCGGCCATACCACCGAATTCGGCGAGGGCCCGCCGGTGCAACGCACCTGCGCCGCGGCCGACCGCACCGGGCACGCGATCCTGCACACGCTCTACGGCCAGTCGCTGAAGCAGAAGGCCGAGTTCTACATCGAATATTTCGCCATCGATCTGATCATCACCGACGGGGCCTGCACCGGGGTGGTGGCCTGGAAGCTCGATGACGGCACGATCCATGTGTTCAACGCGAAGATGGTGGTGCTGGCCACCGGCGGCTACGGCCGGGCCTATTTCTCGGCCACGTCGGCGCATACCTGCACCGGCGACGGCGGCGGGATGGTGGCGCGGGCCGGGCTGCCGCTGCAGGACATGGAATTCGTGCAGTTCCACCCGACCGGCATCTATGGCTCCGGCTGCCTGATCACCGAAGGCGCGCGGGGCGAGGGCGGCTATCTGACGAACTCCAACGGCGAGCGCTTCATGGAACGCTATGCGCCGCACTACAAGGATCTCGCCTCGCGGGACGTGGTCGCGCGCTGCATGACCCTGGAGATCCGCGAGGGCCGCGGCGTCGGCCCGGACAAGGACCACATCTACCTCAACCTGTCGCACCTGCCGCCGGAGACCCTGGCGGAGCGGCTGCCGGGGATTTCCGAAAGCGCGCGGATCTTCGCGGGAGTAGACGTCACCAAGGAGCCGATCCCGGTGCTGCCGACGGTGCATTACAA
>JAKAJW010000027.1 GCA_021813645.1 Pseudomonadota bacterium
GACAGGGCCCAAGGCGAAGTTCCGCCCTGGGCGCTAGCGCGGCGGCGCCGGCGGCAGCGGGCCGTCGGCCATGCCGCGCAGCACGTAGAGCGCGCGCAGCATCGGCCGGCGCAAGGCCGGCATCGGGAAACGGCGCGGCGGGCGGCGCAGCAGCGCCGGCACCGTCGTCGGCAGGCCGGCGATCAGTCCGGCGGCGAGCTGGCCGCCGAGCGAGGCCGGCGCAACCCCGTTGCCATGCCAGCCAAAGGCGGCGAAGAGCCCCGGCGCCCCCGGCACCTGCCCGACGAAGGGCGCCCGGCTGCCGGTCAGGCAGACGAAGCCCGACCATTCCGAAGTCGCCTCGACCCCGGCCCAGGCCGGGAACAGCCGGGCGAATTCGTCGCGCACCCGCAGGGCGGTGGCGCGTTCGGCCTCGGCCGTGGTGCGCGAGCCGCCGCGCATGCCGAACATGAAGCGACCGTCGGGCAGGTGGCGGAAATAGTGCAGCAGCTCGCGCGTGTCATAGGACATCAGCGGCGTGGTGAAGCCCTGGGCGCGTTTCTCGGCCGCGGTCAGCTTGCGGGTGACCAGCACCGCCGATTGCGCCGGCAGGGTGCGGCCGCCGATCCAGGCCGGCAGGTCCTCGGAGGAATAGCCGTTGGTGGCCACCAGCACCCGCCGGGCGAGCAGCGTGCCCTCGGGCGTGCTCAGCCGCCAGCTGCCGCCTTCGGCAGCCAGCGCGATGACCGGGCTCGCGCCGAAGATCCGCGCGCCGGCCGTCTCGGCGGCGCGGGCCAGCCCCTCGGCATAGGCGAGCGGCTGGATCGGAAAGCCCACCGGTTCCAGCAGCGCGCCGCAGAAGCCCTGGCCCAGCAGCCCGCGTTCGGCCAGCGCCGCCCCGGGCAATATCTCCACCGTCTCGCCATAGAGCGACTTGAGCTCGGCCGCCTCGGCCAACAGCCCGGCATAGGCGCGGCGCGAATGCGCCAGCACGACTTCGCCGACCGGCCCCTGGCGCGCGTCGATGTCATGCTCGGCCAGCAGTTCGGCGACATGTTCGATCGCCCGGTGCTGGAAGTCGCGGAAGTCGCGCGCGCCGCCGGCGCCGACCCGGGAAACGATCTGGCGGTGGCTGAGCCGCGCCCCGCCCAGGCAGCAGAAGCCGCCGTTGCGCCCCGAGGCGCCCCAGCCCGGCTGGCCTGCCTCCAGCACGGCGACATCGGTGCCATGCCGCCCGGCCAGCGCCAGCGCGGCGTTCAGCCCGGCATAGCCGGCGCCGATGACCGCCACCTCGCAGCGGAAAAACCCGCGCAGCGGCGGCCGCTCGGGCGGGGCGGGTAGGCTGGCGCGCCAATGGCTGGTCGGCCATCGGGCGGTGTCATAGGCGGGGGCTTCGTATAGGCGGCGCAAGAGACGGTCCGGTTGGGTGGCGGGCGCATCCTGCGGCAGGCGCGGCGCAGGTGCAACGGGCTTCCGATTGCGCCTGACGTGACGTCGGGCTAGGGGAGGGCGAAGCGAAGGAGGAGCCGATGGGACTGGAAGACGCCAAGCACGAGGTCGATACCGCCTTCACCCGCGCCGAACGCCGCGGCCTGGCCTTCGAAAACGCCTTTGGCGGCGCGACGAGCTTCCTGCGCCGGCGTTACACCAAGGATCTGACCGGCGTGGACCTGGCGGTGACCGGGGTGCCGTTCGACCAGGCGGTGACCCATCGCACCGGCACCCGCTTCGGGCCGCGGGCGATCCGCGAGGCCTCGGCTCTGCAGCCCTTCGATCCGCCCTACGGCTGGGGCTTTTCGCCGCTCGAGGAGTTCGCCGTGGTCGATTACGGCGATCTCGCCTTCGACTATGCCCAGGTGGCGGCCTTTCCCGACACGCTGACCGCCCATATCCGCGGCATCCTGGCGGCCGGCCCTGGCACCATCGCGCTGGGCGGCGACCATTACATCAGCTTCCCGATCCTGAAGGCCTATGCCGAGAAATTCGGCCCGCTGGCGCTGCTGCATTTCGACGCGCATTCCGACACCTGGGCCGACGACGATATGAGCCGCATCGATCACGGCACGATGTTCTACAAGGCGGTGAAGCTCGGCCTCGTCGATCCCAAACGCTCGGTGCAGATCGGCATTCGCACCCATAACGACGATCCGCTCGGGATCCTGACGATCGACGCCCGCGAGGTGCACGAAAAAGGGCCGGCGGCGGCGGTCGCCAAAGCGAAGGCGGTGCTCGGCGATCACCCGACCTATGTGACCTTCGACATCGACGCGCTCGACCCGGCCTTCGCGCCCGGCACCGGCACCCCGGTCTGGGGCGGGCTGACCAGTTGGCAGGCGGCGGCCATGCTGCGCGACTTCGCCGGCATCAACATGGTCGGCGGCGACGTGGTCGAGGTCTCGCCGCCCTACGACACCACCGGCGCCACCGCGATCGCCGGCGCCCATGTGGCGACCGAGTTGATGTGCCTCTACCTCTGGCACCGCCGGACCCGCTAGGCCGCGCGCCCCGGGCCTCTGCCGGCCACTCCCCGCGGGCGGCGCGCCCTTGACCGGCCGCCGGCCGCATGCGAGAGCGCGGCCATGGTTCCCTTGGACAAGCTCGCCATCATCGCCCGCCGCTTCGAGTTTCTCGAAGCCAAGCTCGCCGCCGGCGCCGCGCCGGCCGAGATCGCCAGCCTGTCGCGCGAATATGCCGAGCTGAAGCCGGTGGTGGCGGAGATCGCCGCCTATCGCCAGGCGTTGGCCGATCTCGACGAGGCCGAGGCGATGCTGTC
>JAKAJW010000282.1 GCA_021813645.1 Pseudomonadota bacterium
GGGCTTGCCGGCCTCAAGGATCGCCCGCCGCACCGCCTTTCGGGAGGCGAGAAGAAGCGGGTCGCGCTGGCCTCGGTGATGATCCTGGCGCCCGAGGTGCTGCTGCTCGACGAGCCGACTGCAGCGCTCGACCCCGCCAGCCGCCGCCGGGTGATCGACCAGCTGACCGGGCTGCGGGGCACCGGGCGGACCCTGGTCACCGCCACCCATGACCTTGATATCCTTACGGATATATCGGACCACGTGGCGGTTCTGGCAGAGGGCCGGGTGGTCGGCGAAGGCAGCCCGCAGGCGATCTTGGCCGACCGGGAGCTGCTTGCCCGCAGCGGATTGCTGGCCCCCCATCGCTAGCGCGCCCGACGGCCCCGGCCCAGGGCCAGGGCGGGGCCGCCGGCGCGCTTAACGAAATCCTACCGCAGCGTGCCGGGCGCGCGGGCCGCGCCCCGGTTCGGCGCCGCAAGCCGCTGAAACGGCGGCGAAATCGCGATACCGATTTGGCACCGATATGGCACCGATTTTACACCGACGTTGCACCGCATCGCCGCCGGCGGGCGGACTGGTTCAGCGCCAGCTGAGCAGCGCCGCCTGCGGCATCCGGTCGAGTTCGCGGCCGCTGTGCGGCAGGCTGACGAAATCCACCGACAGGCCCGAGGGCCGCAGCCGGCAGAGGCCGAAGCCGGTCGCCTCGACCACCCGCATGCCCTCGTCGATCAGCGGGTCGGCCGTGTTGTAGAGCCCGTTGCCGGTCACCACCGGCAGGCCGCGCCAGTGGCTGACCCGCGGCACATGGACATGGCCGCAGAACAGCCCCGCCACCCGCCCTTCCAGCATCGCGCCGAGCCGGTCGCTGTCCTCCCAGTTCAGGCTGTGCCAGACCATCTCGGCATCGGGCTCCAGCGCCGGCGGGTGGTGCAGCATCACGAGCTTCGGCACGTCCGGATGGCGGTTCAGCGCGGCGCCGAGGAAATCGAACTGCGCCGCGTCGAGCGCCCCGCCGATCCGGCCCGGCACCAGGCTGTCGAGGACGATGACATGGGCCCCACCGATCAGCCGGTCGTGGACATAGGCGGCCTCGCCCGGCGCGCCCAGCATCTCGGCCCGGAACGGCCCGCGCGCGTCATGGTTGCCGAGCGCCAGCAGCACCGGCGCGGCAATCGCCTGCAGCCGGTCGGCAAGCAGCCGGTAGCTGGCCGCATCGCCGCGATTGGTCAGATCGCCGGAGATCAGGACGAAGTCGGGCCGCCGCGTCAGCCCGGCGATGGTGTCGATCACCCGGTCGAGCACCGCCAGCGTGTCGCAGGCGAGATGGGGATCGGGCGTGGCCGGGTCGGAGATATGCAGGTCGGTCAGGTGCAGGAAGGTGATCGGGGCGTCCATGGTCGTTCGGCTCCTCAGGCGGCGTCGCCGCAGCGGCGGCGACGGGTCGGGACAACACGATGCGGCGCCTTGGGGCGGCACCTTGGGGCGGCACCTAGAGGCGGCGCGGGCGGCGGTTGGGCCGCCGGGGCCCGGACCCGCGCCCGGCCCCGGCCTTTGCGGCTAGTTCTTGCGAACCAGGTAGAAGAAATCGCGGTTGTCTGGGAAACCGACGAACCGCGGCAGCACCGAGCCGTTCTGGCCGTGGTGGTCGAGCTTGGCCATGGCCGGCACCATATGTTCGACCTGGACCTGACCGCCATGCGGCACGAAGAGCGCCAGATAGGTGTGCTCGATCGCGTTCATGTCGAGTTGCATCGCATAGTTGCAGCCGTAGGCCTGGAAGGTGCGCGCCATGCCCGAGGGCGTCACGGTGGAGAACCAGCCGTAGATCAGATAGCGCGTGGTCGGGGTCTGCTTGATGCAGGCGGCTGCGCGCAGGGTGCGCAGCTGCGCCTCGGCCGAGCCGGACCAGTTGCCGGCGAGCCATTGCGTGACATAGGGGCTGGGCACGCCCCGGCCGGTGGTCGGATCGGGTTCGAGGATCGGCACGCCGTTCTGGCGGGCGAAGCGGATCTGCGGCAGCAGCGCGGTGTCGCTGTCCTGCCAGGTCTTCATCGCGAGGGTGCCGTCGGCCAGCACATAGAGCGTCGACAGGCCCGGCTGCAGCTTGGAGAGGATGGTGCCCTCTTCGATGAAACCATAGTGGCTGCCGTGGTTCACCGTGGCGAAGGGGCCGCCGCGGAAGGCGCCGTGCTCGCGCTTGAAGCCGCCGGTGAAGGTGGCCACCGCGCGCGAGGCGAGCACCGGGTCGAGCATGCCGACGCGCACCAGCGGATCGACATTGGCGATGCCGTCGGGGCCGGGCAGATCCTGCGGATGCATCGAGGCCGGCGGCCGCGGCGACCAGTCGACCGCCGGATGCACGGTGCCGACGTCATAGCCGAGGTCGAACTTGCTGAGGTCGAAGGCGACGAAATAGTCGATCGCGCTGGCCTCCACCCGGTCGAGCGGGTTGGTCTTGCCGGGGCCGTCGAGGACGGCGGGCGCGATCTCGCCCGGCTCCATCGCCGAGGCATAGACGCCCGGCAGATCGGCGACCGGATACCAGGCGCCGAGCTCCAGCCGGTCGTTCTGCACGCCGGTCAGGGTCAGGCCGGTGCGGCCGGTGATCGACGGGGCCTCGCCCGAGTTGCTGCGGACGGCGGCATGGCCGGGGCCGGCATCGGGCGCGGCGGCCGCATCGGCGGTGACCTTGCCGGTTTGTTCGAAGGCGTCCTGATAGAAGGTGTTCTTGACGAAGTTCACCATCGCATCCCCGCCCCAGACGTTGT
>JAKAJW010000178.1 GCA_021813645.1 Pseudomonadota bacterium
CTGGCGCTGTCCATCGTGGTGGCGGCGCCGATCTTCGTCACCCTGGTGCGCGATCATTTCATCCAGTTCGCCTATGCCGCGGTCAGCGATTCCTGGTCGGTGTCGCATCACGGCAAGTTCTACTACGTCGGCGTGCAGTTGGCGCTGTTCGTGGTCTTTCCCTTCGCACTGTGGTCGAGCGGGCTGATCGGCCGGCGTCCAAGCACGCTGGAGGGCTCTTCGATCCTTTTGGCGGATGCGCGGGCGCGGCGCTATCTGCTCTGGATGGGGCTTGGCCCGGCCGCGCTGCTTGTGCTGGCCTCGCCCTTCGTCGGGGTCGGCGAAGCCTGGAGCAAGCCGATGTACAGCCTCGTCGGTTTGGTGGTGGTGGCCTATCTCGGCCGCCGCCTGACCCGGCGAGGGATCCGCCGCCTGGTGTTCTGGGGGTTCGGCATGGTGGCCGGAACGGCGCTTGCCTATGCCGCCTTCGCTCCGGCCCAATGCTATTTGCGCGGGCGCCTGTCGAACAGCTGCGTTCCCGGACGCGAAATCGGCGCGCTGCTGCAAGAGGATTGGCACAGGGCGACCGGGGCGCCGCTGGGCGTGGTGGCGGGCGACAACGAATTGATGATGGTGACCGCACTCTTTGCCAGCGACCAGCCGTCGATGTTCACCCATTTCAATCGCGCCTATTCGCCCTGGGTGACCGCCGCGCGGCTGCGTCGCGAGGGCCTGCTGATCGTCTGGCCCGGCGGCGGCCCGCCGCCGGATCGCTGGGCGGCCTGGACCAAGGGCCGGCCGATCGGCGAGGAACGGGTGGGCTGGTCGTCGCGCTGGCCGGCCGTGACGCTGCGTTATGTGATCGTGCCGCCCGGAACGCAGGACCTACCGCCGCTGCAAGACAAGTTGAACCCGGAAACGATGTAGCGGCGCGGGCCCCGGATCAGGGATGCCGCGCAAGTTGGCCGCCGATCCGGCGGCGCACCGGCTCGGGCTCTTCGGCGAGAACCTCGGCCAGGGCGCCCAGCTCGGCCTCGGCCTGATGCAGCCGGTCGACCAGCGCCAGCACCAGCGCCAGCGCGTCGTCGGTCAGTTCGAAGCCCTCGGTCAGTTCGCAGGCCAGCGTCAGCCGCGCGACATCCAGCGGGCGGTAGGCCGGACCTTCGGGGGTTTCGATCGGCGCGACCAGAGCCGCCCGGACCCAGGCCTGGAGCCGGCTGCGGGTCAGCAAGGGCACCGCCGCCAGGGTTTCCGTTTCGCTTAGCCGATGGTCGCTCATGTCATCCCCCGCCGCGGATCCTGGGGATGGCGCTTACGCCATTCTTCGAGGAATTCGCTCAGCTCGGCATCCGGATCGGCCGGCGCGACGATCGACAGGGTGATCAGCTGGTCGCCCCGCTCGCGGCCGCCCGGTTTCGGCACGCCGCGCCCGCGCAGGCGTAGCACCCGGCCGGAGCTTGCGCCTTTCGGGATGGTCAGGCTGACCGGCCCGTCGATGGTCGGCGCCTCCACCTTGGCGCCCAGCACCGCCTCGTCGATGGTGATCGGCAAGCTGAGCAAGATGTCGGCGCCCTCGCGCCGGAAATGGGCGTGCGGCCGAACGTTGAGGGCGATGAGCGCATCGCCCGCCGGCCCGCCGCCCAGCCCGGCCCCGCCGCGGCCACGCAACCGCAGCACTTGGCCATCGGTCGCGCCGGGGGGGATCTGCACCTCGAGGTTGGCGCCGTCGGGCAGGGTGATGCGCTTGGAGCCGCCGCGGGCGGCCTCCAGGAAACTCAGGTCGAGGTTGAGGCGCAGATCGGCGCCGGTGGCGCGGAACGTTCCGCCGCCCATCCCGCCGCCGCCCATGCCGCCACGATGGCGCAGGAATTCGGCGAAGATGTCGGCGGGATCGACTTCGCCGGAGAAGCCGCGGCTGTGCTGATAGGCGTTTCCGGCGCCGGCATAGTCGCGGTAGAACCGCCGTTCCGGCCGCTCCTGTCCGCTCGCGTCGATCTCTCCGGCGTCGAAGCGGCGCCGGGTTTCGGGATCCTTGAGCAGATCGTAGGCGGCAGAGGCCGCCTTGAACCGCGTTTCGGACTTGGTGTCGCCCGGGTTGAGATCGGGGTGGCTTTCGCGAACGATCTTCTTGTATGCGCGTTTGATCTCCGCGTCGCTCGCGCTTTTCTTCAGCCCGAGGGCGGCATAGGGATCGCTGGCCATCTGTGCCTCCTTGCTGCGATATTTCCGTGCGGCGAAGGCGAAATTCAAGGGGCGCGGCAACAGAGCGCGCCCGCCGGACGCGAAACGAAAGCGCCCGCCCCGGGGCGGGCGGGCGCGCATGGTTCATTGGGGAGCGTCAGAGCGCCAGCGCGTTCACCGCTTCGAGCGCCTGCGGCACGGCGGTGTCGGGCGCGAAGGCGATGGCGTCGGCGGCCACCGTCTCGATGTCGGCGAAGCCGAAGAAGCCCAGCATGTGCTTCACATAGCCCGAGGCGAAATCGACCGCCGAGCCCTGCTTGGTGCCATCCGAGGCCATCGCGATGATCGCCTTCTTGCCAGTGATGAGCCCTTTCGGGCCGGCTTCGGTGTAGACGAAGGTCTCGCCGCGACGGGCCAGCTGGTCGAACCAGGATTTCAGCTGCGAGGGAACGCCGAAATTGTAGACCGGCACGCCGATGACGACGATGTCGGCGGCCTTCAGTTCGGCCAGGAGTTCGTCGGCATAGGCGACGATCTCGGCCTGCGCCGGGGTCCGGTTCTCGGCCGGCGTGAAGACGG
>JAKAJW010000461.1 GCA_021813645.1 Pseudomonadota bacterium
GGACGGCATGCTGGGCATGGTCAAGCAGTTGATCGACGGGCGCCGGCATATCATCGGCCTGCTGGTGCCGACCGATCTTTACGGCCGACTGTTCGAAGGCCAGACCGGCTATCAGATCGAGGCGCTGACCGAGACGCGGGTGATGACCACCGACCTGGCGGCCTTCGAGGCGATCCTGCATCAGGCGCCGGCGGCCGAGCGACTGTTCATCGTCGATGTGCTCGACGAGTTGGATGCGGCGCGCGAATGGGTGTTGGTGCTCGGCGGCCCGAAGGTGGTGCAGCGGGTCGCGTCCTTTCTGCTCATCCTCTGCCGGCGCCAGCTGCATGGGCAAGCGCGGGATGAGGCCGGAGCGCCGCCGCAGATCAAGGTGCGCGTGCCGATCCGCCGCTCGGATCTGGCCCAATACCTGGGCGCGCGGCCGGAATCCCTGAGCCGCGCCATTCACGAGCTGAGCGCGGCCGGGATCGTCCGCATCGACACCCCTTACGACCTCGAGGTGCTGGACCTGGCCGGGCTGATCGAGATTGCCGGCCATGATCTGGTAATGGTAGGGCGGGAAAACAACCGCCGCGACGCCGACCGGGCCTGAGCGGCTGGCCGGCAAAAAAAGGTGCTGCAACCAGGAGGTGCAGCACCAGTGCCCTCATCTGGCACCCGCGCCTTGGCGGCTGGGGAAAGGGACAGGACAGGCATTGCGCCAGAGGTCCGAGGGTAGCGCAAACCTAAGCCCTGTCGCGGCTTCCCACATTGACGGCGCGCAAAACCGCCCTGTCAGGCGGCCTTCAACTCGCCAAGATAGGCATGTTTGATCATGTCGTTCTCGCGCAGTTCCGCGGCGGAGCCGGACAGCACGACCTGGCCGGTTTGCAGCACATAGGCCCGGGTGGCGATAGCCAGCGCCATGTTGGCGTTCTGTTCGACCATGAAGATCGTCGTGCCCTGTTTGGCGATGGTCTGGATGATGTCGAAGACCTGTTCGACATAGACCGGCGAAAGGCCCATCGACGGCTCGTCCATGCACAAAAGCTTCGGTCGCGCCATGAGCGCGCGGCCGATCGCCACCATCTGCTGCTCGCCGCCGGAAAGCGTGCCGGCGAGCTGCTTGCGGCGCTCCTTCACCCGCGGAAAGAGTGTGAAGACCCGTTCGAGATCCTGCTCGAACTCCGCCTTGTCGTTGCGGGTATAGGCGCCCATCTCGAGGTTTTCGAAAACGCTCATGCGGCCGAACAGCCGGCGCGCCTCGAGCACCGGGGCGATGCCGCGGCGGACGCGTTCGGCGGTGCGCAGCTTTTCGATCGGGGCGCCGTCGAAGACGACCGATCCCCGGGTCGGCGTGACGATGCCCATGATCGTCTTCATCGTGGTCGACTTGCCGGAGGCATTGCCGCCCAAGAGACAGACGATCTCGCCGGCCTGGATGTTGTAGTTCACCTTCTTCAGGACGTGAAAGTCGCCGTAATGGGTGTCGATGTCGCGAAATTCAAGCACGGGCGGCGGTCCTTCCCAGATAGGCACGGATGACGTCGGGGTTCTGGCGCACTTCGGCGGCGGAGCCTTCGCAGACCTTCTCGCCATGGTCGAGTACCACGACCTTGTCGGCCAGATCCTCGACGACATCCATCTTGTGTTCGATCAGCAGGATGGTCATTCCGAGGTCGCGCATGCTCTTGATCTGGCTGGCCAGTTCGAGCGTTTCGGCGGGGTTCATGCCGGCCATCGGTTCGTCGAGCAGCAAGAGCTTCGGCCGCGTCACCAGCGCCCGCGCGATCTCCACTCGACGGCGGTTGGCGTAGGAGAGGGTGGAGACGCGATGGTCGAGCCGGGGCAGCAGGCGGTTGCCGAAGATCGAGAGCACCGTGAGTGCCCATTCCTCGGCCTGCTTTTCCTCGGCGCTGATCCGCGGCGGCCGGACGACCGAGCCGATCAGCCCGGCGCGGGTGCGGCTGTGGGTGCCGACCAGCACGTTTTCCAGCACGGTCAGGTTCGGGAACAATCGAATGGTCTGGAACGTCCGCGCCAGGCCCTTTTCCAGCACCTCATGCGAGGGCAGGCCGGTGATCGGCGCGCCGTCGAGCAGAAGCTCTCCGCCGTCCGGCCGGTCCAGGCCGGAGATCAGGTTGAAGGTCGTCGTCTTGCCCGAGCCGTTCGGCCCGATCAGACCGACCACAGAATACGCCGGCACGACGAGGTCGAGCCCATCGACGGCGGTGAGGCCGCCGAAACGCTTGATAAGGCCCTTCACCTCGAGCATCGGCTTTTCGGGATGGTCCGGCGGGCGGGCGAGATCGCCCAGATCCACCGTGATCCCGCCGCGCTCGATTTCCACCGTCTGCTGCTGGATCGAGAGCGGGACCGGCGTCGCGCTGGCCGGGATTAGGCCCTGGCGGCGGTAGAGCATCATGATCACCAGGACGATGCCGAAGATCAGCTCGATCGACTGCGTGAGGTCGATCGCCTGCAGGGTGGAGCTGCCCACCGCCCGGCCGAAGACGTGCAGCCAGTGCGAGAGATCCTGCAGGAGCCAGGACTGCAGAAGCTCCAGGATGCCCGCGCCGGCGACCACGCCCCAGACCGAGCCCATGCCGCCGAGCACGACCATGACCAGCACCATGACCGAGACCGGGAACATGAACATCTCGGGCGTCGCGGTTTGCAGCTTGGCCACGAAGAAGGTGCCGGCGATGCCGCCGAAGGCTGCGCCGGTGGCGAAGGCCATCAGCTTGAGCCG
>JAKAJW010000131.1 GCA_021813645.1 Pseudomonadota bacterium
AATGTCGGCCGGCTCGCGGATCGGCAGCAGCGGATCGGCAAAGAAGGCCTCCACCTGCTTGGCGCCGAGCCCCTCGATGTCGAAGGCGGCGCGCGAGACGAAATGCTTCAGCCGCTCCACCGCCTGGGCCGGGCAGATCAGGCCACCGGTACACCGGCGCACCGCATCGCCTTCCTCGCGGATCGCCTCCGACCCGCAGTCCGGGCAGCGCTGCGGGAAGACATAGGGCACCGCCCCGGCCGGGCGGCGGCTCAGGTCGACGTCGGCCACCTTCGGGATCACGTCGCCGGCGCGGTAGACCTGCACCCAGTCGCCGACCCGGATATCCTTGCCGCCGCGGATCGCGTTGCCCTTGGCGTCGCGGCCGGCGATGTAATCCTCGTTGTGCAGCGTCGCGTTCGCAACCACGACGCCGCCCACCGTCACCGGCAGCAGCCGCGCCACCGGGCTCAGCGCCCCGGTCCGGCCGACCTGGATGTCGATCGCCTCGAGCCGGGTCCAGGCCAGTTCGGCCGGGAACTTATGCGCCAGGGCCCATCGCGGCGTGGTCGAGCGGAAGCCGAGCCGGCGCTGCAGGCCGAGGTCGTTGACCTTGTAGACCACGCCGTCGATGTCATAGCCGAGCGCGGCGCGGCCGGCCTCGATCTCGCGATAGACCGCCAGCAGCGCCGCCGGCCCGTCGCAGAGCCGGGTCAGCGGGTTGGTGCGGAACCCCAGCGTCGCCAGCCGTTCGATCGCGCCGATCTGGGTCTCGGCAAGCGGTGCCGAATGTTCGCCCCAGGCATAGGCGAAGAACCGCAGCGGTCGCGCCCGGGTGATCGCGGCATCGAGTTGGCGCAGCGAGCCAGCGGCGGCGTTGCGCGGGTTGGCAAAGGTTTTCTCGCCCGCCGCCGTCTGGCGCGCGTTCAGCGCGGCGAAATCGGCCTGCGCCATATAGACCTCGCCGCGCACCTCCAGCACCTCCGGCGCGCCGTCGAGCCGCTCGGGAATATCGGCGATGGTCCGGGCGTTGGCGGTGACGTTCTCGCCCTCCTCGCCGTCGCCGCGGGTCGCCGCTTGCACCAGCCGGCCGGCCTCGTAGCGCAGGTTGAGCGAGAGCCCGTCGATCTTCGGCTCAGCGGTGTACAGCAGCTCCGCCTCGGCCGCGAGGCCCAGGAAGCCACGCAGCCGCGCGTCGAAATCGGTCACGTCCTCGGGGGAAAAGCCGTTTTCCAGGCTGAGCATGCGCACCGCGTGGCGCACCTTGGCGAAACCTTCGGCCAGCGCGCCGCCGACCTGTTCGCTCGGGCTGTCGGCCCGCTTCAGCGCCGGAAAGCGCGTCTCGATCTCGGCATTGCGCCGCTTCAGCGCGTCGTAATCGGCATCCGAGATTTCAGGGGCGTCTTTGGTGTGATAGGCGCGATTCGCCGCGGCGATCGCCGCCGCCAGCCGGTCCAGTTCGGCCGCCGCCTCGGCCGCCGTCAGCGCCGCGACCGGCTTTGCCTCCAGCTCTGCCGCCTTGCCCTGCATGATCGCCTCCCCGGTGCCGCTCCCCAAGTGATAGGGGGGCCTTCGGGCGAGGTCCAGATGCGGCGCCGGGCGATCAGGCGCCGATGGCCACCCGCGTCGCGGTTTCCGTCGGATGCGGGTCGCGCAGCACATAGCCGCGGCCCCAGACGGTATCGATGTAATTGTCGCCGCCGGTCGCCTCGGCCAGCTTCTTGCGCAGCTTACAGATGAAGACGTCGATGATCTTCAGCTCCGGCTCGTCCATCCCGCCGTAGAGATGGTTGAGGAACATCTCCTTGGTCAGCGTGGTGCCCTTGCGCAGGCTCAAAAGCTCCAGCATCTGATATTCCTTGCCGGTCAGATGCACCATGCGTCCCTCCACCTCGACCGACTTGGCGTCGAGATTGACGGTGATCTTGCCGGTCTGGATGATCGATTGCGAATGGCCCTTGGAGCGGCGGATGATCGCGTGGATCCGCGCCACCAGCTCTTCGCGGTGGAACGGCTTGGTCAGGTAGTCGTCGGCACCGAAGCCGAAACCCTTGATCTTGTTCTCGGTATCGTCGGCCCCCGACAGGATCAGGATCGGCGTGTTGACCCGCGCCATGCGCAGCTGGCGTAGCACCTCGTGGCCGTTCATGTCGGGCAGGTTCAGATCGAGCAGGATCAGGTCGTAATCGTAAAGCTTGGCGAGATCGACGCCCTCTTCCCCCAGATCGGTGCAATAGACGTTGAGGTTGGCATGGGTCAGCATCAACTCGATACTGCGTGACGTGGCCGGATCATCCTCGATCAAAAGAATACGCATGTCGGTCTCTCCACAGCGGTGCCTGATCGTTAACGGCATAGTCCGGCAATGGTTAACTGTGGGTTACTGTGACAGAACGAAGACAGAAAACAAACTAAAGTTAACGGTACTTTTGAATCGCCGTCACCTTCAGGCCCGAGATCCCATGTTCGGCCACCGCCCGGCACCAGCAATCGAACTCCTCCTCAGACAGCGAATAGCGCTTCAGGGCGTCCTCGCGCGAGATCAGGCCGCCGCCCACCGCAGCCACCACAACTGCCTTGCGGCTCGCCACCCAGCGCCGGGTGTCGCCCGGCGGCAGATCCGCCCGGCTCAGGATACGGCCGTCCGGTAGCGTCACCTGACGCGGCCCATCAACGCGTTTGAGATACATTCGTCCGTCGGCTCCCTCGAACCATTGCCGGCAGTCTCAACGCCCCTTGTTTAAAGAGCGAT
>JAKAJW010000004.1 GCA_021813645.1 Pseudomonadota bacterium
CTCGACGCCGCGCTGGCCCAGGCCGAGGGCGACCGCGACCGCCGCGCCGCCGCCGTCGCCGTGCTGGCCGAGGCCCGCCGCGCCGGCAATGCCGCGCTCCAGGCCGCCTTCGCCGCCGAACCGCGCAACGCCCGCGCCCTGGTCCGCGCCCAGGCCTATCTCACCGACGGGCTGGTGAAGACCGCCTTCGCGGTGGCGCTGAGCAAGCTGCATCCGGTCGCCGCGCCGACCGCGGGCGAACGCATCGCGCTCTTGGCGGTCGGCGGCTACGGCCGGGCCGAGATGGCGCCCTGCTCCGACATCGACCTGCTGTTCCTGACCCCCTACAAGACCACGCCCTGGGCCGAAAGCGTCGTGGAATCGATGCTCTACATGCTCTGGGACCTGAAGCTGAAGGTCGGCCACGCCACCCGCACGGTGAAGGACTGCCTGCGGCTCGGCCGCGAAGACATCACCATCCGCACCGCGCTTTTGGAACATCGCTACATCGCCGGCGACAGCCGCCTGGCGGGCGAGCTGAAGGAAAGGCTCTGGTCCGATCTGTTCCGCGGCACGGCCTCGGAATTCGTAGAGGCCAAGCTCGCCGAGCGGGTGGAGCGGCACCGCCGCCAGGGCGGCCAGCGCTACGTGCTGGAACCCAACGTGAAAGAGGCCAAGGGCGGGCTGCGCGACCTGCAGACGCTCTACTGGATCGCCAAATACATCCACCGGGTCGAGCGGGCCGAGGATCTGGTCGGGCTCGGCGTCTTCCGGCGCGAGGAATACGAAAGCTTCGACCGTGCCGAGACCTTCCTCTGGGCGGTGCGCTGCCATCTGCATTACATCACCGGCCGGGCGATGGATCAGCTCACCTTCGATCTGCAGGTCGATGTCGCCGCCCGCATGGGCTACCAGGACAGCGCCGGCCGCCGCGCCGTCGAGCGCTTCATGCAGGACTATTTCCGCCACGCCACCACGGTGGGCGAGCTGACGCGGATCTTCCTCACCGCGCTCGAGGCGCAGCACGTCAAGAAAGAGCCGGCGCTGCGCGGCCTGCTGCGCCGCCGGGTGAAGCTGCACGACGGCATGGCGCTGGTGCAGAACCGGCTGTCGATCACCGATCCGCAGGCCTTCCTCGCCGACAAGCTGAACCTGCTGCGCATCTTCGAGGAGGGCCACCGCACCGGCCATCTCTTCCACCCTGACGCGATGCGGCTGATCGCCGCCAATCTGGCGCTGATCGACGACGAGCTGCGCGACAGCCCCGAGGCGAACCGGATCTTCCTCGACCTGCTCTTGAAGCACGGCAACCCGGAACGCGCGCTGCGGCTGATGAACGAGCTCGGCGTGCTCGGCGCCTTCATCCCCGAGTTCGGCCGCATCGTCGCGATGATGCAGTTCAACGTCTACCATCACTACACGGTGGACGAGCACACCATCCAATGCATCTCCGTGCTCGCCCAGATCGAGCGCGGCGAGCTGAAGGAAGAGCTGCCGCTGTCCTCCGCCATCCTGAAGGAGGGCGTGAGCCGCCGCCTGCTCTATGTCGCGCTGCTGCTGCACGACATCGGCAAGGGCCGGCCCGAGGATCACGCGGTGATCGGCGCCCAGATCGCCCGCCGCCTGGCCCCCCGCTTCGGGCTGAACGCCGAGGATTCCGAGACGGTGGAATGGCTGGTGCGCTATCACCTGCTGATGTCGGACATGGCGCAGAAGCGCGACATCTCCGACCCCCGCACGGTGCGCGATTTCGCCAAGCTGGTGAAGACCAAGAAGCGGCTCGACCTGTTGACGGTGCTGACGGTCTGCGACATCCGCGGCGTCGGCCCGAATACCTGGAACAACTGGAAGGCGATGCTGCTGCGCCAGCTCTACCGCGACACCGCCACCGCGCTGGAGACCGGGCTGGAAGACATCAACCGCGCCCGCCGCGAGACCGAGGCGAAGCGCCAGCTGCGCGAGGCGCTCGGCCGCTGGGACAAGGCCGACATCCGGGCCGAGACGGCGCGCCACTACGGCCCCTACTGGCAGGGCCTCTCCACCGACACCCATGTGATCTTCGCCGAACTGCTGCGCGGCCTGCCGGACGACGAGATCCGCATCGACCTGCACCCCGACCCCGACCACGACGCGACCCGCGCCTGTTTCGCGCTGGCCGACCACCCCGGCATCTTCTCCCGCCTCGCCGGCGCGCTGGCGCTGGTCGGCGCCAATGTGGTCGACGCGCGCACCTATACCTCGAAGGACGGCTACGCCACCGCCGTCTTCTGGGTGCAGGACGCCGAGGGCCACCCCTATGAGATCGCCCGCCTGCCCCGGCTGAAGCAGATGATCGACAAGACGCTGAAGGGCGAGGTGGTGGCGCGCGAGGCGCTGAAGGATCGCGACCGGCTGAAGAAGCGCGAACGCCAGTTCGCCTTCCCGACCTCGATCGCCTTCGACAACGAAGGCTCCGACATCTACACGATCATCGAGGTCGACACCCGCGACCGGCCGGGCCTGCTCTACGACCTCACCCGCACCCTGGCCTCCAACAACATCTACATCGCCTCGGCGCTGATCGCGACCTATGGCGCCCAGGTGGTCGACAGCTTCTACGTCAAGGACATGTTCGGCCTGAAGCTGCACGCCAAGGGCAAGCAGGAGGCGCTGGAAAAGAAGCTCCGCCAGGCGATCGAGGCCGGCGCGCGGCGGGCCGAGGCCTAGGCCGATGGCCGCCGCCCGGCGCGGAGGTCTCGGCCCGCCCGCCGG
>JAKAJW010000419.1 GCA_021813645.1 Pseudomonadota bacterium
GGTTCACCCGAAGGCGACCGGCAGCCGGAACTATACCCAGTGCGACAGCCTGCTGATCGGCGACAAGTGCGGGGCGCATACGGTTCCCTATATCGAGGTGAAGAACAACTCCTCGCGCTGCGAGCACGAGGCGACCACCTCGAAGGTCGACGACGATCAGCTGTTCTACTGCCGGAGCCGCGGCATGGACGAGGAAGCCGCGGTGGCGCTGGTGGTCAACGGCTTCTGCAAGGAGGTGTTGCAGGCGCTGCCGATGGAGTTCGCCATGGAGGCGCAGAGCCTGGTCGCGATCAGCCTGGAAGGAAGCGTGGGATGAACGCGGCGGTCGAGGCGCCGCCGGCGCCACCCGCCTTCGAGGTCTTCGACCTCGACGCGGCGCGGGCGGCGATCGCGGCGGGCCAGCCGGTGGTGTTCCCCGGCGTCAGTTTCGTGCGCAGCCAGATCCACGGCCGGCCGATGCTGTTCGTCACCGATATGGAGAATGATCCGATCCAGCGCGGCCAGCGCGAGGGCCGGTTCTACGAGGGGCTGGAGCTGGAGCTGATCAAGCGGGTCTTCCCGTTCGGCGGCACCTTCGTCGATATCGGCGCCAATGTCGGCAATCACGGGCTTTACGCGGCGGCCTTCCTGCAGGCCGGACGGGTGATCCCCTTCGAGCCCAATCCGCGCGCCTACCGGCTGCTGATCGCCAATGTGCTGGCCAACGGGCTGGAGCAGCGCTTCGACCTGAGCCAGCTTGGCTGCGGCCTGTCGGACCGCATGGCGGCGGGCTTTGCGATGGAGAAGAAGGGCCGCAACCTCGGCTCGGCCCGGATGATCGAGGGCGGCGGCGCGATCACCACCCGGCGCGGCGACGCGGCGCTGGAGGGGATCACCCCCGACTTCATCAAGATCGACGTCGAAGGCATGGAAATGGCGGTGCTGCGCGGGCTCGAGGGCCTGTTCGCGCGCTGCGCCCCCGCGATGCTGATCGAGGTCGATGACCGCAACGCCGCCGACTTCGCCGAATGGCTGGCGGCCAGCGGCTACCGGATCGAGGCGCGCCATCGGCGCTACCGCGGCGAAGAGAATTTCCTGCTGAGCCGGACGCCGGCGAGGCAGCCGGCCGCGCGCGGCCCGGCGGAGGCATGACCGGGCCCGCCATGGGCCTTTGACGAAATCTGAGACCGCCCCAGCGGCCATGAGGAAAAGATGCTTGAGATCAAAAACCTGCATGTGAAACTTGAGGAAGATGACAAGGTCATCCTGAAGGGGGTGAACCTGACCGTGGAGACCGGCAAGGTCCATGCGATCATGGGGCCGAACGGCTCCGGCAAGTCGACGCTGTCCTATGTGCTGTCCGGCCGCGAGGGCTATGAGGTGACGGCCGGATCGGCCGTGATGGACGGTCAGGAACTGCTGGAGATGGAGCCCGAGGAACGCGCCGCGGCGGGGCTGTTCCTGGCCTTCCAATATCCGGTGGAGATCCCCGGCGTCGGCAACATGACCTTCCTGCGCACCGCGCTGAACGCACAGCGCAAGGCGCGCGGCGAGGAAGAGGTTTCGGCCGGCGATTTTCTCAAGCTGGTGCGCGAAAAGGCCAAGGCGCTGAAGATCGACGCCGACATGCTGAAGCGGCCGGTGAACGTCGGCTTCTCGGGCGGCGAGAAGAAGCGCAACGAGATCCTGCAGATGGCGATCCTGGAGCCGAAGATGTGCATTCTCGACGAGACCGATTCCGGGCTCGACGTCGATGCGATGAAGCTGGTGTCCGAGGGCGTGAACGCGCTGCGCTCGGAAGGCCGCTCGTTCCTGGTTATCACGCATTATCAGCGGCTTCTGGACCATATCGTGCCCGATGTCGTGCATATCATGGCGGATGGCCGGATCGTGAAGACCGGCGGGCCGGAACTGGCGCTGGAAGTCGAGAAGAACGGCTACGCCGAGATCCTGGCGGAGGTGCTCTGATGGCGGCTCCGCAGGCGAAGGCTTCGGCCGAAGCGCGGCTGGCCGGGCTGGCGCTGCCGGCCTCGGGGGCCTGGCTCGCCCAGGCGCGGGAGGCGGCGCGGGCGCGGCTCTTCGGGCTCGGCCTGCCGGGCCGGCGCGACGAATACTGGAAATGGACCGACCCGACCACGCTGACCGCCGCCGAGGTGACCCCGGCCGCAGTGGCGGCGGAAGAGCCGGCCTTCGCCGCGATCGCGGCGCTGCGGCTGGTCTTCGTCGACGGCGTGTTCGATGCCGCGGCCTCGGACGATCCGGCCGAGGCGGGGCTGGAGATCGTCCGGCTCGGCGAGGCAGGCAACCGCGATATCCATTGGGCGCGCGAGCTTTACGGCGTGCTCGAGGCGCGCGGCCAGAACCCCGCCGCCCGGCCGCTGGCGGCGCTCAATACCGCCCTGGCCACCGAGGGTGTGCTGATCCGGGTGACGGCCGCCGTCAAGCGGCCGGTGAGCCTGATTTATCGGCACCGGTCCGAAACGTCCGACGCGATCCTGCACCACTGCGTGAAGCTGGAGCCGGGCGCCGAGCTGACCCTGCTGGAAAGCGGGCCGGGCGCGGCGCGGTTCAACACCGTGCTGGAGGTCGAGCTGGGCGCCGGCGCGGCCTTCCACCATATCCGCACCCAGGGGCCGGATCACGAGCGGCGGGCGGCGACCCATCTCTTCGCTCGGATCGGCGCCGAGAGCCGGGTCAAGAGCTTCACCGTGACCGCCAATGGCGTGCTGACCCGCAACGAGGCGG
>JAKAJW010000433.1 GCA_021813645.1 Pseudomonadota bacterium
CCCCCGCCGCGATCGCCGAGCTCGACTATCTCAGCGCGGTCAGCAACGACCTGCCGCCGGCCGCCATGGAGGAGACCCGCCAGGTCACCTGCCCCTCCTGCGGCGCCTCCTTCACCCTGAAGCCCGAGGCCCATGCCGCCGAATGCCCGTTCTGCGCCACCCCCGTGGTGGCCGACACCGGGGCCGAGCGGCGCTTCAAACCGCAGGGCGTGGTGCCGTTCCGGCTGACCGAGACCCAGGCCCGCCAGGCGATGACCCGCTGGCTCGGCCGGCTCTGGTTCGCACCCTCCGGCCTGCAGGACTACGCCCGCAAAGGCCGCGCGCTGACTGGCATCTACGTGCCCTACTGGACCTTCGACGCCATGACCGTCTCCGCCTATCGCGGCGAGCGCGGCGAATACTGGTATGAGACCCGCACCGTGATGGTCGAGGTGAACGGCCGGATGGAGCAGCGCCAGGAGCAGATCCGCCACGTCAACTGGTTTCCGGTGCAGGGCATGGTCTCGCGCCGCTTCGACGATCTGCTGGTGATGGCCAGCACCAGCCTGCCGCGCCGCTATATCGACGGGCTGGAACCCTGGACCCTGGCCGAGCTGCAGAGCTACTCGCCCGACTATCTCGCCGGCTTCCAGGCCGAAGGCTACACGCTCGGCCTCGAAGACGGCCACCGGGTGGCACGCGCCGAGATGGATCAGGTGATCCGGGGCGACGTGGCCCGCGACATTGGCGGCGACGAGCAGCGCATCCTGGCGGTCGACACCCAGGCATCGGAAGAGACCTTCAAGCATATCCTGCTGCCGGTCTGGATGGCGGCCTACAAATACGGCGGCAAAAGCTACCGCTTCGTCGTCAACGGCCAGACCGGCCGGGTGCAGGGCGAACGGCCGTGGTCGGCCTGGAAGATCGCCCTGGCGGTGGTGCTGGGGCTGATCGCCGCCGGGGCGCTGGCCTACTACTACCAGTTCTGGCAGCAGACCCAAGGCTACTGACGCCCCCCGCCGCGCCGCTCACCTACCTGCCCCCGGCGCGAGCCGGTTGACTCGCGCCCGCGCCCGGCGGATAGAGCGCGCGAGTGAGACGGGAGGCCCCGATGCCCGATATGAGCCGCGTCCTAGAGCATGCCCGCATCCCGGAGCTGCCGAACCCCTATTACGGCAAGGTGCGCGACAACTACGACCTGCCCGCCGATGCGACCCACGGCCCGCGGCGGATCATCATCTCGTCGGACCGGCTTTCGGCCTTCGACCGCATCCTGTGCTGCGTCCCCTGGAAGGGCCAGGTGCTGACCCAACTCGCCCGGTATTGGTTCGACGCCACCGCAGACATCTGCCCCAACCACGTGCTCTCCTATCCCGACCCGAATGTGGTTCTCGGCCGCAAGCTCGAGATCCTGCCGGTCGAGATGGTGGTGCGCGGCTATCTCGCTGGCACCACCGGCACCTCGATCCTGACGCTCTACAAGCGGGGCCAGCGCGAGATGTACGGCCACCGCCTGCCCGACGGCCTGCGCGACAACGAGGCGCTGCCCGCGCCGATCATCACCCCGACCTCGAAGGCCTTCGACGGCGGCCATGACGAGCCGCTGACCGCCGAGGGCATCGTCGCCGCCGGCCTGGTGAGCCAGGCGCAGTGGGACCAACTGGCCGAATACACGCTGAAGCTCTTCGCCCGCGGCCAGGAGATGGCCCGCTCCCGCGGCCTCATCCTGGTCGACACGAAATACGAATTCGGCCTCGACACCGACGGCCGCATCCTGCTCGCCGACGAAATCCACACCCCCGATAGCTCGCGCTACTGGATCGCCGACGGCTATGAGGCGGCCTTTGACGCCGGCACCCGGCCGCCCTCCTTCGACAAGGACGTGATCCGCGCCTGGGTGGCGGCGCGCTGCGACCCCTACCACGACCCGATCCCCGAGATCCCGGCCGAGATGATCGCCGAAACCGCGCGGGTCTATATCGAGGCCTTCGAACGGATCACCGGCACTGCCTTCGTACCCGACAGCTCCGGCGTCACCCCGCTCGACCGCATCCGCGCCAATCTGGCGCCGTTCTTCGGCTAGGCCGGCGCCGCGCGCCGCGCAAGCGGCGGCAGCAGCGGCAGTGCCAGCAGCAGGATCAGCGCCACCGTGGCGAAGGCCGCGCGCAGGCCGAACCCCTCGGCCACCGCTCCGAGGATCGACGGGCCGATGAAGAAGCCGAGATAGCCGAGCGTGGCCGCCCGGGCGATCGCCTGGGCACGCAGCCCGGGCCGGGTCAGCCGGCCGACCAGCGCGAAGGCGACCGGCGCGATCACCGAAACCCCGAGCCCGAGCACCGCGAAGCCCAGATCGGCCACCGCGGCCACCGGCGCCGCCGCCGCGATCAACGCCCCCGCCGCGGCGGTCAGGCTCGCCAGCCGAAGCAGCGTAACCTCGGCCAGCCGGCGCGCCAGAAGCTGCGCCGACATCCGCCCCAGCCCCATCGTCAGCCCAAGCAGCGCCGGGCCATAGCTGCCGAAGCCGGCCGCCGCGTGCAGCGTCCGCTCGACATGGATGGCCGACCAGGCCTCGGTCGCGTTCTCGGCCAGAAAGCCGATCAGAATGACGCCGCCGCCGATCAGCGGAACCGGGCCGAGCGCCCGCCGGCCGCCGCCCCCCGCCGCCGGCTCCGACGCCACCGCCGGCCGCCGCTCCAGCGCGATCAGCGCCAACAGCAGGGCCAGCGCCGCCGCCGTGCTCAAC
>JAKAJW010000202.1 GCA_021813645.1 Pseudomonadota bacterium
CCAACTGCAGACGGTCTCGGATCCGGACTATTTCGTGAACTATGGCCTGAGCCAGGTGGACCGGCTGGAAAGCGGGCTGGAGCTGACCCGCACCCGGCGCGACGAATATATCGACGCCGAACTGTTGCACTTCCATTCGATCCGCTCCGGCGAGTCGAACGCCACCCTGCCCACCCAGGTCGCCATCGGCCAATGGGACCGCCGCTTCACCCTGCCCGGGGTCGGCGGCCAGGCCCGGCTGTCGTTCCGCGGCCTGGCGCTGATCCGCACCTCGAACGCCGACATCCTCGGCCGCGACGTCTCGCGCGCCGGCGCCGCCTTCAACTGGCGGCGGTCCTGGGTGCTGCCGGGCGGGATGGTGCTGGACGGTATCACCTCGCTGCAGGGCGATCTCTACGGCATCCGCCAGGATTCCGGCTATCCCTCGACCATCGGCCGGGCCGTGCCGCAGGCGGCGGTGCAACTCTCCTGGCCCTGGGTGCGTCAAGGCGCCGGCGTTGCGGCCGAGGTGATCCAGCCGGTCGTGCAGCTTATCTGGTCGCCGAAAAGCCTGACCGCGGTACCGAACGAGGATTCGCAGGTCTCCGATTTCGACGAAGGCAATCTGTTCTCGCTCAGCCATTTCAACGGCGTCGACGGGGTTGAACTGGGCGCGCGCGCCAATCTCGGGCTGATCTACAGCCGCTACACGCCGAACGGCTGGACGCTGAACGCGGCGGCGGGGCGGATCTTTCGCCAGGTGGCGCCGATCGGCTTCGACACCGCCTCCGGGCTGGGCGGCAAGGAAACCGGCTGGCTGGTGGCGCTACAGGCGAAATGGCGCGGCTGGGAAGTGACCAACCGCGCGGTCCTCAGCAACGGCCGGGGCGGCATCACCAAGGACGAGCTCAGGATGAGCTACGGCCAGGGGCCCTATTGGGCCGGATCGAGCTATGTCTGGATGACCGCCGACAGCAATGCCAGCTATCAGCCGCTGACCGCGCTGCCGACCCGGGAATGGATCCTCGACGCCGGCTTCCCGATCTACCGCAACTGGACCGCCAAGACCGCCTTTCGCTACGACTTCGTCGCCAACCGGGCGGAAAGCCAGGGGCTGGCCGTGGGCTGGCACAACGAATGCGTCAGCCTCGATCTTTCCCTCTCGCGCAGCTACGCGTCCTCGACTAGTGTTGCGCCCACGACGACTTTCGGCTTCTCGGTCGGGCTGACCGGCTTCGGCGGCGGCACGGCGGGCAGCCCGGATATCGGGAACTGCCGGCGATGACGGCGGGCGCGAGGCAAGACAGGCCCGCCAGATCGGGGCGGCGCCGGGCCGGCAGGCACCGGCCGACAGACGAGCAGGACGGATAGAGAATGCGCAAGATCCTCACCCTCATGGCCGGGCTGGTCCTGATGGCCCCGGCGGTTCCCGCCGCCGCGGCGGATCCCAATCCTTTCGCCCCCGCGCTGTTCGTCAACGGCCGGATCATCACCAATTACGAGATCGCGCAGCGGGAGAAATTCCTCGAGGCGGTCGAGGGTCCGGGCGACCGCCGGGCAGAGGCGATCAAGGCGCTGATCGACGACAAGATCCGGCTGTTCGAGGCGGCGAAATACGGCTTCAAGCCGGATGACGCGCAGGTGACCGCGGGGATGGACGAATTCGCCGCCCGCGGCAAGATGACCGCCGATCAGATGGTCGGCGAGCTGCAGAAATACGGCGTCGACCCGCAGACCTTCCGCGACTTCATCGCCGCCGGCGTGGCCTGGCGCGCCGTGGTCCAGGGCACGATCGCCCCCGGGGTCAACATCACCGACGCCCAGACCCGCGAGGCGCAATCGCTCAGCCTGGCGCATGGCGCGCCGCGGCTGCTGCTGTCGGAAATCATCCTGCCGGCCGCGCCGGAATATCTGGCGCAAAGCGTGCCGCTGGCCGAGCAGCTGTCGCAGACGCTGCATGGCGATGCCGCCTTCGCGGCCGCCGCCAAGCAATACTCCGCCTCCGACTCCGCCAAGGACGGCGGCAAGCTGCAATGGATCTCGGCCGATACCCTGCCGCACCAGGTGGTGCAGGCGGTGATCGGCCTGTCGCCCGGCCAAGTGTCGAAGCCGGTCTCGCTGCCCAATGCGATCGGCATCTTCGAGATGCGCGGGCTGGGGGACTCCGCTCCGCCGCCGGCCGGCTCAATCCAGGTCCATTACGCCGAGTTCCTGATCCCCGGCGTGCGCACGCCCGAAGTCGCTGCCGAAGCGGCGCGGATCCGCGCCAAGGCAGAGACCTGCAACGACCTCTACGGCCTGGCCAGGGGCAAGCCGCCCGCGGTGCTGACAGAGACAACCCAGCTGCTGCCGCAGGTGCCGGCCGATGTCGCGCTGGAGCTGGCCAAGCTGAACCCCGGCGCCGCCTCGACCACGCTGACCCGCGGCGGCGACACGGTCTATCTGATGCTCTGCGACCGCATCGTTGTGGCCGATCCCGAGCCGCCGTTGTCGCAGCTGCGCGATGCGCTCTATTCGGCCGTGGTGAACGAGCTGTCGGACCAGAAGCTCGATCAGCTGCGCGCGGCGGCGATCATCCGCAAGCCATGAGCTCCGCGCCGATCGCGCTGAGCTGCGGCGAACCGGCAGGCATCGGGCCGGAAATCGCGGCCAAGGCCTGGGCCGCGCTGAAGGACAGCCTGCCCTTCCTCTGGATCGGCGATCCGGCGCATCTGCCGGCCGGCACGCCATACCGAGAGG
>JAKAJW010000369.1 GCA_021813645.1 Pseudomonadota bacterium
AACTTGACGCCGACGGCAATCCGCTGATGCGGGCCGAGGAAGAGGACGACGACGAAGACCAGTCCAACATGTCGCTCGCCGCGATGGAATCGGCTCTCAAGCCGCGCGTGCTGGAGACGCTGGAGATCGTCGCGCGCGACTATTCCAAGCTTGCCGCGATGCAAGACAAGCGGATGTCGGCGACGCTGAACGAAGACGGCACCTTCTCGGTCGAGGCGGAAGCGGCCTATCAAAAGCTGCGCAGCGAAATCGTCGAGTTGGTGAACTCGCTCCACCTGCACAACAACCGGATCGAGGCGCTGATCGATCAGCTCTACGGCATCAACCGCAAGATCATGTCGATCGACAGCGGCATGGTGAAGCTGGCCGACCAGGCCCGCATCAATCGCCGCGAGTTCATCGACGAGTATCGCGGCTACGAACTCGACCCCACCTGGCTCGACCGGATGGCCGAAAAGGACGGGCGCGGCTGGACGGCCTTCATCGAGAAGAGCCGCGACAAGGTGGAAGACCTGCGCGCAGAGATGGCCCAGATCGGCCAATATGTCGGGGTGGATATCACCGAATTCCGCCGCATCGTGAACCAGGTGCAGAAGGGCGAGAAAGAGGCGCGTCAGGCCAAGAAGGAAATGGTCGAGGCCAACCTCCGCCTGGTGATCTCGATCGCCAAGAAATACACCAACCGCGGGCTGCAGTTCCTCGATCTCATTCAGGAAGGCAACATCGGCCTGATGAAGGCGGTGGACAAGTTCGAATACCGCCGCGGCTACAAGTTCTCGACCTACGCGACCTGGTGGATCCGTCAGGCGATCACCCGCTCCATCGCCGACCAGGCGCGCACCATCCGCATCCCGGTCCACATGATCGAGACGATCAACAAGTTGGTCCGCACCGGCCGGCAGATGCTGCACGAGATCGGCCGCGAGCCCACGCCCGAGGAACTTGCCGAAAAGCTGCAGATGCCGCTCGAGAAGGTCCGCAAGGTGATGAAGATCGCCAAGGAACCGATCTCGCTCGAAACGCCGATCGGCGACGAGGAAGACAGCCAGCTCGGCGATTTCATCGAGGACAAGAACGCCGTCCTGCCGCTCGATAGCGCCATTCAGGAGAACCTGAAGGAGACGACGACGCGGGTTCTGGCCAGCCTCACCCCGCGCGAGGAGCGGGTTTTGCGGATGCGCTTCGGCATCGGCATGAACACCGACCACACGCTGGAAGAGGTCGGTCAGCAGTTCTCGGTCACCCGCGAGCGGATCCGGCAGATCGAGGCCAAGGCGCTTCGGAAGCTGAAGCATCCGAGCCGGAGCCGGAAGCTCAGGAGCTTCCTCGACCAGTAGGGGCGGGCGTTCCGCCGATCGCCTCGGTAACCTCGGCCGCGGCGGCGCAGACCAGCGCGCCGATCCGCGGCGCCGCATCGAGCGCGATCCGAAACGCGGGGCCGGAGACCGAAAGCCCCGCGACCGGCTCGCCGAAGCCGTTGAAGATCGGTGCGGCGATGCAGCGCATGCCCGGCGCCTTCTCCTGATCGTCGATGGCGAAGCCGCGTGCCCGGGTTTCCGCGAGATCCTCGGCCAGCCGCGCCGGATCGGTCAGCGAGCGTTCGGTGAAGCCCGCCAAGCCGCGCCGGGCGACCACCTGCGCCACCCGCTCGACCGGATACCAGGCCAGCAGGGCCTTGCCGATGCCCGAGACATGCATCGGGCTCAGCGTGCCGGGCGGAAAGAAGGCCCTGATCGCCTCGTGGCATTCGGCCTGGGCCAGAAACAGCACCTCGTCCTGGCTTTCGACGCCGAGGTTGGCGGTCTCGCCGGTGGCGCGCATCAGCGCCTGCATCGGGCCGCGGGCGCGTTCGGCAAGCTTGGTGCGGCGCAGGAAGGCGGTCCCGATCCGGAATGCCCCGGCGCCGATGTGCCAGAGCTGGCCAAGCTCCTCCATCTCCACCAGCTTGTGCTTCTGCAGCGTCACAAGCACCCGATAGACGGTCGCCGGCGCCTGCTCGCTCTGCGCGGCAAGCTCGGACAGCGTCAGGCCGGGGTTTTCGCTCAACCGCTTCAGCAGCGCCATCGCCCGGTCGAGCGACTGCACCGTGTTCTGTTCAGTCTTGTCGTGGAAGGCCTTCGGACGGCCGCGAGTGCGAGGCGATTTCATTGTGCTGGTTCCATCATGGAAAATGATTGCGTCAGATGAAAAACAAAAAAAGCTATATAAGCAATATGCTTGCAATGTATATTCGTGAATATGAAAAATCATTTCGAAAAAATTGTGACGCCTCGCCGGATCGCCTAATCTGCCAGGAACTGCCGGAGGAGGCGCCATGACCACCCAGAATCCCGTTTTCATTCCTGGTCCCACGAACATCCCCGAGTCGCTGCGCAAAGCTTGCGACATGCCGACGATGGACCATCGCTCGCCCGCCTTCGGGCGCATCCTGCGGCCGGCGCTCGCCGGTGTCCGCGAAGTGCTGCGGATGGGCGAGGGCGAGGTGATCATCTTCCCCGCCTCCGGCACTGGCGGCTGGGAGGCGGCGGTCTCGAACACGCTCTCGCCGGGCGACAAGGTTCTGGCGGCGCGTTTCGGCATGTTCAGCCATCGCTGGATCGACCTCTGCCGTCGGCACGGGCTGGAGGTCGAGGTGATCGAGGCGCCTTGGGGGCAGGGCGCGTCGGTTGCCGCCATCGAAGCCGCTCTGAAGGCGGATCGTAGCCATAGCATCAA
>JAKAJW010000200.1 GCA_021813645.1 Pseudomonadota bacterium
GGCAAGAGGGCGGGCGCGGCCAGGCGGGCGGCGCAGCGGGGCGGGGGGGGGTGCGGGGGGCGGTGCGGGGGGCGGGGGCGGCAGACATGAGAACAAAGATAGAACATTTGCCGGCGCATGCAAGCCGGTGCCGGCGCGGCCGGCGCCGGCCGCGGCCGGGCCCGCGGGCGCTGGCAAATCCCGCCGCTTTGGCCTATGTGGCGGACACGCAGTCAAGGCGAAGGACGGAAGATGGCGAAGATCACCTATGTCGAATTCGGCGGCAAGGAGCATGTCGTGGACGTGCCGAACGGCCTGACCGTGATGGAAGGCGCGCGCGACAACGGCATTCCCGGCATCGAGGCCGATTGCGGCGGCGCCTGCGCCTGTTCGACCTGCCATGTCTATGTCGATCCCGCCTGGGTCGAGCGGCTGCCGAAGAAGGACGCGATGGAAGAGGACATGCTCGACTTCGCCTTCGAGCCCGATCCGGTCCGCTCGCGGCTGACCTGCCAGATCAAGGTGACCGAGGCGCTGGACGGGCTGAAGGTCTTCATGCCGGAAAAGCAGATCTGACCCGGATAGCGGCCGGGGCTATTTGCCCGCCGCGCCGCCGCGCCTAGCGCTTGGCGGCCAGCAGCTCGCGATTGCCGGCGTATAGTTGCAGCCCGCCATCGGCGCCGATGTCGAACCGGGTCGCGGCCGCGAGCGCGGCGAGCAGCCGGGCCTGCTCGGCCGTTGGCGCCAGGGCGCAGCTCTGCTGCCCCACCGTCAGCGGGCCGATCTTCAGCCCGCTGTCGTCGAGCCGGTAGGGGCCGGCGAACGCGTTGCAGGCGGTCTGGCCGGAGAGCCGACCGGCGACGAAGCGCAGGCTTTCGGCCAGGTTCGGATCGAGCGCGACACCGGCGATCGCGGTCACCTGCCAGGCTGGCCCCTCGATCAGCCGGGCCGGATCGCCGCCGCAGCCGGCCAGGGTGCCGCCGGCGGTGGCCAGGCTGACCGTCACCGGATAGGCGAGCCCGGCGCTGTCGTGGCAGAGCCCCAGCGACAGCGCGATCTTCGGCCCGTCCGTCACGGTGAAATGCATCCCGTCGAGCCGTTGCACCGGATCGGGCAGCGGCAGGCTGGACGGGGCGGCGCCCTCCAACTCCAGCGTCATCGTGGCATCCGCGATGTCGAGCCGCCAATCCGGCGCCGCGCCATGGGCGTGGAAGGGAAACAGCAGCGGCGCGAGTTCCGGCAGGCAGGCGGGCAGGGCGTTGCCGTTCAGGCTGACGGTGACGCCGGACGGCTGCTGCAGCACCCAGGTGCCGGGGTCGCCGGCCAGTCCGTAGCGGCTGCCCGAGGTGCTGCGTTCCGGCATCAGGTCGGCTTCCTTGGCGCCGATCATCAGCTTGGCGCCGTCCTGCGCGAAGACGACGTTCACCCGCGTGTCGCCGCAGCGGAACCGGCTGGCGAAGCTCAGCGCGGCGAAGCGGTCGAGCGGGATCGGCGGCAGCGCGGTATCGCCGCTTCCGGCCGCCACCGGCACCTCGGCACTGGCCAGCGCCTCGCGGCCGGCGACGAAGAGCCCGGCGCGCAGCCGCAGCGGCGGATCGCCGGCGACCTGCAGCGCATAGGGCAGCGGCAGCCCCTGATCGGCGCCGAGCGGCATGGTGGCCTGGCCGAGCCGGCGGCCGTCAGGGCTGCGCGCCTCGACGAGCAGCAGCGTGCCGGCCGGCAGCACCTCCTTCGGGCCGATCAGCGTGCCGGAGATCGCCCGCGCGCCGGCCGGCGCGGCCGCCACCAAGGCCAGCGCCGGAGCCAGGGCCAAGATCGGGGCCAGGATCGGGGCCAGAGCGCCGAATGCCGTTCGCATCATGCCTGCCTCCCTGTGTCGCGCCGCCGTGGCGCGGCCGGGCCGCGTTCCGTCAGCTTCGCCCCCCGCCAGCTTCGTCCCCGCCAGCTTCGCCCCCGTCAGCGGCGGACGCCGGCGAAGCGGCTTTGCCAATCGGCCCGCTCTTCGTCGGTGATCTTCTGAAACAGAACATCCGGCACGGTGAACGCCTGGCCCGCGGGCAGGGTCTCCAGTGCTTTTGCGACATCGGCGGGCCAGGACCAGTCCGCGCAGCCGAGCGCCGCCATCATCGCCGCGGCGGCATCCGGAATGAAGGGCTGCGACAGCACGGCGTAGAGCCGGGTCAGGTTCAGGCTGAGCCGGACCATCGCCGCGGCCTGGTCGGGGTCGGTCTTCACCACCGTCCAGGGCGCCGCGGCCTGCAGATATTCGTTGCCGGCGACCCAGATCGCGCGCAGCTCGGCCGCCGCCTTGCGTACCTCCATCGCCTCCATGAAGCCTTCGTAGGCCGCCAGCCGGCCGCCGAGCTCGGCCACCAGCGCGGTCTCGCGCGCGCCGTAGCTGCCGCCCGCCGGCACCACCTCGCCGAATTTCGAGCGGCAGAACTTGGTGATCCGGCTGACGAAATTGCCCAGCACATCGGCCAGGTCCTTGTTCACCGAGGCCTGGAAGTTCTCCCAGGTGAATTCGCTGTCGGAGCTTTCCGGGGCGTGGCTGAGGAGCCACCAGCGCCAGTAATCCGCGGGCAGGATCGACAGCGCCTGATCCATGAACACGCCGCGGCCCTGGCTGGTGGAGAACTGGCCGCCGTCGTAGTTCAGGTAGTTGAACGACTTGATGTAGTCGACCAGCTTCCACTGCGCGCCGCCGGCCCGGTTGGCGCCGAT
>JAKAJW010000234.1 GCA_021813645.1 Pseudomonadota bacterium
GCGCCGGCACCGCGGCCACCGCCTTCGCCAGCAGCGCGTCCAACTGGCCGTCGACGGCGCCCGCCTCGCCCGAGGCGAAGGACCGCTCGCTGGTCGAGCCCACCGCCACCGTGCCGTCTTCGTGCGGCACGACATGCAGCCCCGCCACGAACAGCTGCGGCCGCTCGGTCGCCGCCAGCCGCAGGCGCAGCGCCTGACCCTTCACGCCGCCGCCGATGTTGCGCCCGAGCGAGGCCGAGAGCGCCACCAGCCCCTCGTAGCCGGTCGCCCAGACCACCGCGCCCTGCGCCGGCGCCGCGCCCAGCACGATCTCGCCGCCAAGTTCGCGTAGCGCCGCCGCCAGCGCCGCCAGCGCCCGACGCGGGTCGATCCGCGCGCTCAGATCGTCCCACACCGCAAGGCCGCTGCCGCTCTCGGGCAGCCAGCCGGCGAAGTCCGCCGCGGCGCGGACCTGCCAGACCGCTGCATCGCCCCAATGCGTGGCGGCCTGCGCCACCCGCGCGCGGGCCAGCGCCACCGCCGTGTCGTCGGCCAGCGGCTGCAGCCGGCCGCAGCGCGCATAGCCCGTGGTCAGCCCGCCGATCTCCGTCACCTCGGCCCAGAACCGCTCGGCCAGCACCAGGCTTTCGAACTGGAACTGCTTCTTCTCGTTCCAGTTGTCCGGCACATGCGGCGCCAGCGCGCCGACCGGCCCGCCGCTCGATCCCGCCCCGATCGTGCGCGCCTCGATCAGCCGGACGCGGGCGCCACGCCGGGCACAGGCATAGGCGACGGACAGACCAAAGATCCCGCCTCCCATCACCGTGACCTCTGGCGTTGCCATTCCCCGTCCTCTCGCCCAATGTCGCGTCCCGGGGGTGTAGGGCAAATGACCGGCGAGAACCAGAGCGCAGCGCTCAGCTGGACCGGCGTCGTCCCGGTCTCGACCCGTTTCGACGATCCCTATTTCTCGCTCGGCGGCGGCCTGGCGGAGACCCGGCACGTCTTCCTGGCCGGCAATGGCCTGCCGGGCCGCTTCCGCGACGGTTTCCGCATCGCCGAGCTCGGCTTCGGCACCGGGCTCAATCTGATCGCGACGCTGATCGCCTGGGGGCAGGCGGGCGCGCCCGGCAGGCTCTACTACACCAGTTTCGAGGCCTTTCCGATGGCCGCCCCCGACATCGCCCGCGCGCTGGCGGCCTTCCCCGAGGCGCGCGATGCCGCCGGCGACTTCCTCGCCCAATGGGCTGCGGGCCGGACCCGGCTCGAGCTCGGCGCGGTCAGCGCCGAAGTGATCCTGGGCGACGCCCGCGAAACGCTGCCCGACTGGCCGGGACGCGCCGATGCCTGGTTCCTCGACGGCTTCTCCCCCGCCAAGAACCCCGAGCTTTGGGCGCCGGAGCTGATGGCGGAAGTCGCCCGCCACACCGCCGCGGGCGGGAGCTTTGCAACCTACGCCGCGGCGGGTTTCGTCCGGCGAGGGTTGCAGGCCGCCGGCTTTCAGGTAGAGCGAGTCCAGGGGTTCGGCGCCAAGCGGCACATGACCCGCGGCTGGCTGGAACGCGCATGACCGAACAGAACAATCGCCTGGGCATCTGGCTCATGGTCGCCACGACCGTGGTCTTCGCCTGCCAAGACGGCATCTCCCGACACCTGGCGGCCGATTACAACGTCTTCATGGTGGTGATGATCCGCTTCTGGTTCTTCGCCGCCTTCGTGACCTTTCTGTCGCTGCGCAACCCCGGCGGGCTGCGGCGCGCGGTGGCCACCAAACAGCCGGCGATCCAGATCTTCCGCGGCGTGCTGCTGGTGCTCGAGGTCTGCGTGATGGTCTATTCCTTCACCAAGATCGGCCTGGTGCAGAGCCATTCGATCTTCGCCTCCTATCCGCTGCTGGTCGCCGCGCTGTCCGGCCCGGTCCTGGGCGAAAAGGTCGGTTGGCGGCGCTGGACGGCGATCGCCGTGGGCTTCGTCGGCGTGCTCATCGTGCTGGCGCCGGGGGTCGAGGTGTTCTCGCCCTATGCGCTGATCCCGCTGGCCTGCGCGCTGATGTTCTCGCTCTACGGTCTCCTGACCCGCTATGTCGCGCGCCAGGATCCGGCCTCGGTCAGCTTCTTCTGGACGGGCGTCTCCGGCGCCGCGGCGATGACCGTGGTCGGGGTCTGGTTCTGGCAGCCGATGGACGCGGCCGGCTGGGCCTGGATGGCGGTGCTGTGCTGCACCGCCGCCACCGGGCATTACCTGCTCATCAAGGCCTATGAGGTGGCCGAGGTCGCCGCGGTCCAGCCCTTCGCCTTCCTGCAGCTGATCTTCGCCTCGATCATCGGCGTCAGCGTTTTCGGCGACGCCGTCCACCTCAACACGGTGATCGGCGCCATGGTGGTGATCTCCGCCGGCCTGTTCACCCTGTGGCGGGCGCGGGTGCGCCGCGCGCCTATCGCCCCTTCAACTCAGCCATGAGGTTGATCCGCAGCGGCCGTCCGGCCAGCTTGGAGCGGTAGATCTCATAGCTCTCCGCCACTCGCATGATGTAGTCGCGGGTCTCGGTGAAGGGGACGCTTTCGATCCAGTCCACCGGGTCCACCCCGGGCGCCCGCGGGTCGCCCAACTGCTCGATCCAGGCCGCCGCCCGGTTCGGCCCGGCGTTGTAGCCCGCGGCCACCAGGGTCAGCGCCGGCCCGAACCGCTCGATCAGCTGCGCCAGATAGGTGCTGCCGAGCT
>JAKAJW010000269.1 GCA_021813645.1 Pseudomonadota bacterium
CAGCCTGATGATCCTGCTCGCCGCGCTCAGCCTCGGCGGCTGCGCGCGCATGCACGATCTGGGGCCCGAGGCGGCCAGCGCGGCGCGGAGCACGTCCTGGCCGGCGCTTGCGCCGATCGCCGAGCTGCACGCCGCGGCCGCGAGCCTGCCGGATGCCACGCAGTACGGCACGGCGGCCGATGCGCTCGACGCCCGGGCGGCGGCGCTGCGGCAGCGCGCGGCCGCGCTGCGCGGCCCGACGATCGATCCCGCGACCTTGAAGCGGCTCGACGAAGCGGCCGGAACGCCGGCGAACTGAGCCGGCCTCGCGGGCGAAGTTGCACGCCCCCCGGCAACGCGCTACAGGGGCCCGACGCCCCTTCTCGCGGAGAGCCCCATGCCCGACCCCCTGCGCCTCGGTATCGCCGGACTGGGCACGGTCGGCATCGGTGTGGTCGAGATCGTCGTCCGTCATGCCGAATTGATCGCGGCCCGCGGCGGCCGGCCGATCGAGATCACCGCCGTCTCCGCCCGTAACCGCAGCCAAGACCGTGGCGCCGATCTTTCGGGCTTCGCCTGGGAGGACGACCCGGTGGCGCTCGCGCAGCGGCCGGATATCGATGTCTTCGTCGAACTGATGGGCGGCTCGGAAGGCGCCGCCCGCGCGGCGACCGAGGCGGCGATCGCGGCAGGCAAGGATGTGGTGACGGCCAATAAGGCGCTCTTGGCCCATCATGGCCAGCGGCTGGCCGAAGCGGCCGAACAGCGGGGCGCCGTGATCCGCTTCGAGGCGGCGGTGGCCGGCGGCATTCCGGTCATCAAGACGCTGACCGAAGGCCTCGCCGGCAATCAGATCACCCGCGTCATGGGCGTGATGAACGGCACCTGCAACTATATCCTGACCCGGATGGAGGGCGCCGGCCTGCCCTATGCCGAGGTCTTCGAAGAGGCCCGCAAGCTCGGCTATCTCGAGGCCGATCCGCAGCTCGACGTCGGAGGCATCGACGCCGGTCACAAGCTATCGCTGCTGGCCGCCATCGCCTTCGGCACCCGGGTCAGCTTCTCCGACGTGGAGCTCGAAGGCATCGACCGTGTCTCGATCGACGACATCCGCCTGGCCGCTGACATGGGCTACCGCATCAAGCTGCTCGGCGTTGCCCAGATGACCGGCCGGGGTCTCGAACAGCGGATGTCGCCCTGCCTGGTGCCAGCCAACAGCCCGCTTGGCCAGCTCGAAGGCGGCACCAACATGGTCGTGCTCGAAGGCGACAGCGTGGGCCAAGTGGTGCTGCGCGGCGCCGGCGCCGGGCGCGGCCCGACCGCATCGGCGGTGATGGCCGATGTCATCGATCTGGCTCGCGGCACCCGGCTCTCGACCTTCGGCCGCCCGGCCACCTCGCTCGCCGCGCCGACCCATGCCAAGGCGATGGCGCCGGCCGCGCATTACCTGCGCATGACGCTGCAGGACAAACCCGGCGCCCTGGCGAAGATCGCCACCGTGCTGGGCGAGGCCGGCGTCTCGATCGACCGGATGCGGCAATACGGCCATACCGACGCCAGCACCGCGCCGGTGCTGATCGTCACCCACAAGACCACGCGCGACGCGATCGACCACGCGCTGAAAGGCTTCGCGGCGACCGGCGTCATGGTTGGCGAGCCGGTCGCGCTTCGGATCGAGCGGGTCTGAGCCAGCCCCGGAACCCTGCCGCCGTCCCGCCCGGTCAGGGCCCGCCGCGCCGGATGCCGCTTTCCAGCGCCGCCCGCTCCTCCGCGCCCAGGACATGCGGGGGCGAGATCGGGGCGGCCGTCTTGTCGTCGAAGAACGGGTTCGGCCGGCCCAGCCCGCGCGCCCACCATCCCGCCACCCGCCTCAGCCGATACAGGAAGAGGCCGGCGCTCACCGGCGGCGGCGCATCCGGCGGCAGCTCGACAGTGGCCGACCGCGCGAAGAGCCGGCAGCGCGGAGGGCCGAGGACCCGGCCGAGCGGCGGCGCATCGGGCGCCGCCTCGGCAAAGGAATGAATCAGCGCGAAGAGCGGGAAGCCCGGGCCGGCGGTGTTGCCGATCGGGGTGCGGCAGCAGCCGGCATACCACCGATAGACGCGGGCGGAGAGCTTCACGCAGCGCACCGCGTCGAGGCCCGACAGGATCTCGAGCCGGCCGATCGCCATCTGGAAGATGTCCGTCCCTCCCGCCGCATCCAGCATGTCGGGATGTCCCAGGAAGCGCGCGAAATCCTGACAGTCCCGGCAGTAGCAAGTGAAGCGAAGCCCCGCCGCCGGCGCCACCTCATGCGCGACCCCGCGGACGTGGCCGCATCGGCATCGCAGGGTCAGTTCCACGGCCCCACCCGCCCCGCTGCGGCCTGCCGGCCTCCGAATGGCCCGCTTTCGCCCCGCCCGCCCATCTCGCCTGCCCCCGCCGATTGCGCCGAAGCCGTTCCGCCAGGCCGGATCGCCCGCCCGGCCAAGTCACAGCCGCGACGAGATCACCCCGGTGGCAAAACCGCCCATCCGAAGCTCGCCGAACAGCCGCTGATACTCGATCTTCGGGCAGCGGTCCTGGATCACCGTGACGCCGCGCGCTTCGGCCTTGGCGGCCGCCTCGGCATGAGTCACGCCGATCTGCATCCAGATCGTCTTGAGGTCCGGCAGGTCCGCCAGCGCCTGATCGACGATCGCCGGCACCGCCTCCGGCCGCCGGAAGATGTCGACCAT
>JAKAJW010000303.1 GCA_021813645.1 Pseudomonadota bacterium
CCGCCTGGCCCTGCTTTTATGGCGTCGACACGCCGGAACGCTCCAAGCTGCTCGCCGCCACCATGACCGAAGACGAAATGCGCGCCTTCATCGGCGTCGACAGCCTGAAGTTCATCTCGCTCGACGGGCTCTACCGCGCCGTCGGCATGGCCAAGGGCCGCGACCCGAAGGCGCCGAAATACTGCGACGCCTGTTTCTCCGGCGAATATCCGGTTGCCCCGGCCGACATGATCGAGCAGGGCTTCACCATGAAAGCCGCCGAATAGCGCCGCATCGGCCGGCTTGCCAGCTGCCGCGGCATCTGACAGCAAGGCGGCAGTCCGCCGCCGCTCCTTCCTCGCCGCGAGGCCCGCAATGCGCCCGACCCTCTGCCTGACGCTTCTCGCCCTCGCCGCCGCTGCCGCCGCCCATGCCGCCTCGGCCAAGGCCGGCTCGCTCTGTGCGGCGGGCGAGAAAGTGGCCTTCACCTGCCCGGCCGGCGCCCATGTCCTGTCGGTCTGCGAGCTTCCCGGCGGCCAGGCCCTGCAATACCGCCTCGGCAAGCCGGGCCAGGTCGCGCTCGCCTATCCGGCGCCCGGCACCCCGGCCGCCAAGGCCTTCAAGGCGGGGCTGCTGGCGTACTCTGGCGGCGGCGGCGCCTATCTCGACTTCACCCGCGGCGGCTACAGCTACACCGTCTTCACCGCCATCGGCCGCTGGGGCAAGGACGGGGCGGCCTATACGGTGGCCGGCGTCGCGGTCGCCCAAGGCGGTGCGGCCGTCGCCAATATCTCCTGCGACCACCACAATTTCGAGGCGAGCGCGCTCGGCCCCGACCTCTTCGAGCAGTATCACATCGCCACCGCCGATCCCGGCGAGGCCGATTTCTTCATCCCCGACGCCTTCATTCCGAACTGAGCCGATGACCGAGAGCACCGCCCCCAAACTCGCCCTGATCACCGGCGCCTCGCGCGGCCTCGGCTTCGCCTTGGCCGAAGCCCTCGGCCGCCAGGGCTGGCACGTCGTCGCCGTCGCCCGCACCCAGGGTGGGCTCGAGGATCTCGACGACCGTATCCGCGCCACCGGCGGCAGCGCCACCCTCGCGCCGATGGACATCACCATCCCCGAGGCGATGGCCCAGCTCTGCCGCGGCATCTACGACCGCTGGGGCCATCTCGACCTCTGGCTGCATCCGGCGATTCATGCCGCGCCGCTGACCCCGGCCGGCCATATCGACGCCAAGGATCTCGAGCGGTCGCTGGCCACCAATGTCACGGCCACCGCGACGCTGATCCAATATGTCGAACCGCTGCTGCGCGCCGCGCCGGCCGGCGCCCTCGCCGCCACGGCGATGTTCTTCGACGATCCCCGCGCCGGGGAGAAATTCTTCGGCGCCTATGGCGCGACCAAGGCGGCGCAGATCGCGCTTGCCCGGTCCTGGCAGGCCGAGACGGTGAACATCGGCCCGCGGGTGCTGATTGCCAACCCGCGGCCGATGCCCACCGCCACCCGCGGCCGGTTCTATCCCGGCGAAGACCGCAGCGGGCTCACGCCGATCCGCGACGAGGCCGCCCGCCTGCTTGCCGGGCTCTGAGCCCCCGCCGCGCCGCACCCCGCCGGGCTGAAAACCGGCCCTGAGGCGGGGCGCTGAAATCCGGCCATTCCAAGCCTTGTCCCGCGCCGCCTGCTCGACTAAGCAGGGCCAAGACGCGGGGGCGGATCATGCGCATTCTCATCACCAATGACGACGGCATCAACGCCCCGGGCCTCGCCGTCCTGCAAGCGATCGCCGAAGAGGTCGCCGGTCCCGGCGGCGAGGTTTGGACCGTCGCGCCGGCCTTCGAGCAATCCGGCGTCGGCCATGCGATCTCCTACAGCCACCCGACGATGATCGCCGAACTGGCGCCGCGCCGCTTCGCCGCCGAAGGCTCGCCGGCCGATTGCGTGCTGGCCGGGCTCTACGACGTGCTCGACGGCCGCAGGCCCGACCTGGTGCTATCGGGGGTCAACCGCGGCAACAACGCGGGCGAGAACACGCTTTACTCCGGCACCATCGGCGGGGCGAGGGAGGCGGCGCTGCAAGGCCTGCCGGCCATCGCGCTCAGCCAGTTCATGGGGCCGCGTACCCAGACGCTCGACACCCCGTTCGAGGCCGCGCTCCATCACGGTGCCGAAATCGTGAACCGCCTGCTGGCCGATGGCCATTGGGACCAGGGCGCCTACCGCACCTTCTACAACGTCAATTTCCCGCCCTGCGGCGCGGCCGAGGTGAAGGGCACCCGCGTCACCGCCCAGGGCTTCCGCACCTATACCGCCTTCTCGGTCGAGCCGGCGCAGTCGCCCTCGGGCCGTCGCTTCCTCTGGATCAAGGGCGGCCCGCAGCACGAGCCGACCGGCCCCGGAACCGACGTGACCGCGAATGTCGAGGGCTATGTCTCGATCACCCCGATGCGGGCCGACCTGACCGCCCACGACCTGATCGCCACGCTGCGGGAGCGCCTCGAATGAGCGACCCGGCGGAGCGGAAGATGCGCTTTCTCTTCGCGCTCCGCTCGCAGGGCGTCACCGATGCGCGCGTCCTCGCGGCGATGGAGAAGATCGACCGCGGCGCCTTCGTGCGCGGCATCTTCGCCGACAAGGCCTATGAAGACATGCCGCTGCCGATCGCCTGCGGCCAGACCATCTCGCAGCCCTCCGTGGTCGGGCTGATG
>JAKAJW010000167.1 GCA_021813645.1 Pseudomonadota bacterium
GGGGTGGCGGTGTTCAACACGCTGCTGCCCCTGGTGCGTGGCCAGCGGATCGGCCTTTTTGCCGGCTCAGGCGTCGGAAAATCTTCCTTGCTGGGCAAGTTCGCGCGTCGGGTCAGTGCCGATGTGGTGGTGATCGCTCTGATCGGCGAACGCGGACGCGAGCTGCGCGAATTCGTCGAACGGGTGCTGGGCCCGGAGGGGATGGCGCGATCGGTGATCGTAACCGCCACCTCGGATCAGTCGCCGCTGGTGCGCCGGCGCTGCGCCTGGACGGCGATGGCGGTGGCCGAGCATTTTCGCGACCTGGGCGCGCAGGTGCTGCTGCTGGCCGATTCGGTGACCCGCTTCGCAGAGGCGCATCGCGAGGTGGCGCTTGCCGCCGGTGAAGAGGGTAGCTTGCGCGGTTTCCCGCCCTCGATGGCGCATATGGTCATGGCGCTGGCCGAGCGGGCCGGGCCTGGGCCGGAGGGCGCAGGGGATATCACGGCGGTCTTTTCGGTGCTGGTTGCGGGTTCCGACATGGACGAGCCGGTCGCCGACGTGCTGCGCGGCGTGCTCGACGGCCATGTGGTGATGGACCGCAAGATCGCCGAGCGCGGGCGCTATCCGGCGATCGATCTCTTGCGTTCGGTCTCGCGTTCGCTGCCGGAGGCTGCGACAGGCGAGGAGAACGCGCTGATCGGCGAGGCGCGCCGCCTGATGGGTGCCTATGATCGGGCCGAAATGATGATCCAGGCCGGGCTCTACGTTGCCGGTTCCGATCCGCTGATCGATGCGGCGATCCGGGTCTGGCCGGCGCTCGACGCCTTCCTGGCTGAAGACGAGCCGGCGGACAGTGCCGCAAGCTTCAAGCGGCTCGCGGCCTGCCTGGCCGGCGGGCGACGAGCGTGAGCGCGGGGAGCGCCTCGGGCTTGCGTGGCTAGGAGAACAGCGCGGCGATGCCGGAGGCCGAGGGCGAAGTGGCGGCGCTGCCGAGCAGCTGCAGCGCAGGAGAGCTGGCGGCTGCACCGCCGCCAATCGCGCCGCCGGAGAACTGGCTGCGCGTGAGGTAGAGGCGCAGCAACTTGTCCATCTTCGCCGGATCGCTGAACTGCGACACCGAACCGTCGCCGAATACCTGAGCCGCCCGGTTCTGGAAGATGGTCAGCTGGCGGTCGATGTCGATGGTCACGATGCTCGCCGGCAGGCCGAGCGCGGTTTCCATCATCTGCCGCATCGAGGTGCTACCCATCACGCTATACCATTTCGCGGATTCGGAGACCGAACTCGACGCGAGATTGGGGATTGCGGATTGCATCTGCAGGGCAGTGCCAAGGCTCCTATCCTCGGCGGTGACCGCAGCTGTGAAGCTCTGGCTTCGGTAGGCGGAAACGATCTTGGTGGCGAAGCCTTGTGTCGCCGTGTTGGGCGTGCCGCCCGCGGCGAAGTTGAAGGTTTCAGCGAAGGCCAGCCAGCGCTTGTCCGGCAGCCGGTTGGCGAGTGCCGTAGCGCTGGCGGTGCCCTGTGTCAGCACCTGGCGGATCATTGCAGTGCTGTTGATCTGGTCGGTAAGGCCGAAGGCGCCGAGCGCGACCCCGAGCAGACGCCGGTCCGAGATCAGTTGATCGATCCCGGTGACGGAGCCGATCTTCGCGGCGAAATAGTCCGTGTCCCGCGCGATCTGGGCGCTGCCGTCAAAGGTCTTCTGCTGACCCGCGAGGGTCTTTTGCAGGAGCTTCCAGGCCGAGTAGCCGGAACCGAAAAGGACAGGCTGGAACGTCATTGGGGATGCGCGGAGGCGAAGAGCCGCTCCTCCCGGGGCAGTAGGCCGCGCAGATGCTTGAGGGCCTGATAGTGCTCACGGCTGAGCACGGCCGCAGTGGCCGCGGCGAGCTGGCGACGGCTGTCGGCGTCTGTCAGGACCTGGCTCAGCTGCTCGATCCCGCGCAAGAGTTGCATCCGGGTTTCCTCCGGCTCTGCATCGCCGGACAAGACCAACTGGGCGACATAGCAGACCCGCCGCACGGGCGTATTGGCCTGCTCTGGGTGGATCGCGTCGCGCAACCGGAGGATATGGGCGTTCGGCGTCATGATGGCGAGCCGCGAGCGGCGCTCGCCGTTTTCGATCACCACGCCATTGATCAACACGCGCTCTTTCGGGGCGAGCTTGAGGACCAGTCCGCTCATGCGTCCTCGCTTCCGCCGCGCAAGCCGCGCATGATGGCGGTGTTGATATCGATCAGCACGTCAATCGAGGCGCCGGAAGACAGCACGGCCTGGCTCTGATGCATTGTGAATTCGTACAGGTAAACGATGCGGGCACGCAGCTGTGCCGGAAGCGCATTGTCGGGCTCGGCGACATCGCTGGCGAGTGCGGTCCACAGACGGACATTGTCATGCAGGGCTTCGGCAAAGGCCGGGAAGGCTTCCTTTCGCCGCCGGTCCGCCGCGCGCAAGCGCCGGGTGACCTGGGCTATGATCTCATATTCGGCGCCGCGCGCGGTTCGGATCGCGGTGCCCTGGGTCGCATAGGCCGACTTGGCGAGATCGAGCGAGTTCACGTGAAATCCTTCCATTGGCAGGCCAAGGGGACCGGAGAGACAGCCTCAGGGAACCGGGGCGCCTTGGGGCGCCCCGGTCAGTTCGGTCAACGGAACAGGGCGAGCAGGTTCTGCGGCGCCTTGTTCGCGATC
>JAKAJW010000392.1 GCA_021813645.1 Pseudomonadota bacterium
TTCCGATCTGTGGCTTCGTCTGCCGCCGCGGACCGGGTGGCGGGCATGGGTCGAGGACGAGGGACTGCTGCTGGTCTACGACGGGTCAGGTTGGGTCGGCACGACGCCGGCCGCGCTGCAGAACCTCGCGCTCTTGGGACTCGGCACCACGGCGGATGCGTCGAACCCGTTCTCTGCCAAGCTGAACGCCGCGCTCTGGACCGCCAGGACCGTGGCGGAGGGCGGCACCGGCGATCTGTTCTACACCATGAACAAGGAGGCTGCGGGCGACGATCTCGGCCTGACGCTCCAGACCGGATTCGTTCCCAAGGCGCTAGTCGGGCTCTTTGGCTCCGACCGCTTCCGGCTGGCGGTCTCGGCGGACGGCAGCACCTTCTTAGACGGGCTCAGCGTCGACAACGCCAACGGCATCGTCGACCAGCCCCGACTCCCGCGGTTCAAGGCCTGGACGAACTACGACAACTATGTCGGCATCGGGACCTGGACGAAGATCGGCCTCAACAACACCGACACCAACGACCAGGGGGCCTTTGACGCCGCGAACAACCATTTCGTGGCGCCTGTGGACGGCACCTATCTCTTCGGCGCGACGCTGCTCTACAAGATCAACGCCAGCGCCACGGCCCGCATGCGCGGTCGGCTGGTGCTGAACGGCACGACCGAAATCCGAGGTTCCCTCGGTGAAATCTCCGCAACCCACGTCTCGCTCGCCACCGCGATCTGGCTGCAGACCATGGTGCCGCTCACCGCGGGCGATACCGTCGAGCTGCAGGGGTATTTCCGGGTCGCGGACGGCTATTTCGCCGCCGACCACACGTCCTTCTGGGGCTGCAAGATCGGCTGAGCGGCGGAAGGAGGATCCGATGAACCCACCCCGATCCGAGGGCTTCGTGCGCATGCCCGACGCCGAGTTCGAGGCCATCCTGACCCGCGCGGCCGAGGAAGGCGCGAAGCGCGCGCTGGCCGATGTCGGTCTCGACGGCGACGAGGCAGCGCTCGATATCCGCGATCTGCGCTCCTTGGTGGATTGCATCCGACTGTTGCGCCGCACGGCAATGCAGACCGCCGTCCGCATGATCACCACCGGCGTCATGCTGGCGCTGCTGGCGGGCATCGCCATCAAGCTGAAAATCTTCGGCAGCGGCCCGTAGCCGCGCACCATCCCCATCCATCAGCCTAACCGCACCGAGCCCCGGCGCGGTCCAGCTCGATTTCATCAATCGTGCGAAAAATGAAACACAAGCGTCACATACAACGTCTAGACGTCTGCTCAGACAGGTGCATGACAGGGATTGGCGCTGAGAAATGAACGCAAATCAAGAGCATACAGTAGAGCATTTATTTGGATTGGTTGCCACGAGTCCGGTGGCCGCTCTAAAACAGGTTGCTCAAGATTTCTCTCTGATGGCGTTGGCGCGGTCTGCGCGGGCGCGCACGGCGCGCATGATGCTGCCGCTGCCTGATCCGGTTTCGGGCGGGCGGTTCTTTCTGGGCGAGGTTCTGGTGGCCGAGGCCACAGCAGAGGCGCAGGGCCTTCAGGGTTACATGATCCGCGTGGGCGACGATCTGCACGCCGCTCGCCTGGGCGCGGCGATCATGCTGGCCGCCGAAGAGTATCCGGAGCGCGTGGCTCGGATCACCGAACTGCTCGGATCTCAACTTGCGACAGGGCGACACGCCGCCGAGCGCGCGGCGGTGCGCGCCACACGGGTGCGCTTTGACGGGGGCGAGGCCGAGGCCTATGCCGCCAGCGACTTTACCACTGACCGCTAGGGGGGCGTGACCATGCTGCTTGACGAGCTAACCAGCGATCCGTTCGAGACACAGCGCATCGCGCGCAGGGTGATTTCGGCGATGGCCTATCCGGGGCGCTTGCATGCCTGTGACGAGGCGCGTGCCGAGGCGGTGCTGAGCGCATTTGCGCCCGTGGGTACGCCGGTGCATGTGACTGCCGCCGCCGAGGCGGCAGGCTGTGCCGCGCCACGCGGGCTGCGGCTGGCCGCGCCTGGCGCGGCGGCGGTGGTCGTGATGGCGGGGGCTGAGGCGGGCGATCTGTTTGTCGATCTGCGGCGCGGCAGCCTGCAGCATCCGCAAGAGGGGGCGTTGGCGGTGATCATGCTGGACGCGCTTGCGGCCGATGCCTCGGGCAATCTTACGGTCTTCGGCCCTGGCCCGATCGGGGCCCGCCGCATTCTTGCCGGGGGGCTCTCGGCCCGCTGGGCCGCGCGCCGCGCCGAGGTCAATGCCGGGTTCCCGATGGGCGTCGATGCGCTGCTGATCGGGCCGGATGGCACGATGCTCGGCCTGCCGCGCCATGTGAAACTGGAGGGCTGAGCTATGGGTTATTCCGTTGTCCGGGGTGGCGCCGAGGCGATGCAGGCCGCCGAGGAGATGCTCGATTTCGTGCGTCTCGGAGGGCTTGATCGCGGCGATGCCGAGGCCGCGCCACCTACATCCGAGGTGATCGACATGATGCTGCGCAGCCAGCGCAGCGCAGTGGACCGGATCATGGCCGAGGCCGGGTTCTATGCGCCCCGCCTGGCCGCGACCGCCCTGGTGCAGGCCGAGGGCGACGCGATCGAGGCGTCGTTTATCCTGCGCTCGCTGCGCGCGAGCCTGCCCCGGATCGAGCCGGCCCTGCCGGTCGAGGTGGCCAAGATGCGG
>JAKAJW010000322.1 GCA_021813645.1 Pseudomonadota bacterium
GGAGAAAAGACGCAGGCGGCGCGGGTTTCATCCCGGCGGCGGCGAATTTTTTTCCGGGTGGCGACGGGGGCGTCAGTGTCGGGCCGAATGCGGCAGGCCGAACAGCGCATCGAAGCCGAGGTTGAACAGGAAGGCATAGCCGAGGAAGGCCGCCGTCATGCCGAGGTCGAGCGCCAGCGCGGTGGCGAGGTCGAGGTGGAGCCACCAGGCCATCAGCGGGGTGAGGATGACGACCAGCCCGGCCTCCAGCCCGAGCGCATGGCCGATGCGGCGGGCGAGGCCGCGGCCGCGCCGGCTCTGGCGCGCCTCCCAGGCTTCGAAGCCGGTGTTGTAGAGGAAGTTGAAGGCGACCGCGATCGCCGAGGAGGTCAGCGCGAAGACGCCGGTGGTGGCCAGCCCGTCGCCCGAGGCGGCGGCCAGGCCGAGGGTGGCGAGCAGCACGCCGAGCCCCTCGAAGGACAGCACATAGACCAAGCGGCGCAGCGTCGGCGACATGGCGCGGCGGCGTCCCGGTCAGGAGTTCAGCTGGCAGCGGTGCCAGGTCTCGGTCCCGGAGGGCAAGCCGATCTCGACCGTTGTCTCGTTGCGCAACCGCAGCGTCACCGCGCTGCCGGCGCCGGGTTCGCCGGGCGGGACGACATAGCGGAACTGGTGGCGGGAATAGTCGCCCTGGATCGCATGGCCGCCCGGGGTGGTGATGGCGGGGCCGTCGATCGCCAGGCTGCGGGCGCCGTCGGGGGCGCACCAGTCGCCGTCGATCTTGTCGGCCCGCGCCGTTCCGGCCAGGCCGACCAAGGCGGCGAGGGCGAGCGCGGGAGCGGCGGCGAAGCGGGCTGCGGTCATGGCGGACCTCCGATCGCAGGATAGCAGCAAGGCCGCAGGCGGCAAAGCGGCACGGCCGATCCCCGGGTTTGGCCGGCGGGCCCGGGCCGCCGCGCTGCCGCGCAGGGCCGGGGCCGGCCGCCAATCTCGCCCGGGCCGCGCGGTGTTTTTCAATAATATCAGCCGCTTGCGATGACATAAATCTGTCATATGAAAATTGCTCTTTCGTTACATGTTGCTACTATTTCGACGCCATGGAAAACGGGGTGCCTTCGGGAATCGAGCCGTCCGCGGCTGTCGCGCGTCCAGCGCCGGCAATATCGCTGCGCGGTCTTGAAAAGACGTTTACCGCGCATGGCGCGATCCACGCCGCGGTGCGCGGGGTCGAGGTCGAGATCGGCGCGGGCGAGTTGACGGTGCTGCTTGGCCCCTCGGGCTGCGGCAAGTCCACGCTGCTGCGGATGATCGCCGGCTTCGAGGTGCCGACCGGGGGCGAGATCGTGATGGCGGGCCAGGTGCTGGGCGCGCTGCCGCCGGCCAGGCGCGACATTGCCATGGTGTTCCAGAACTACGCGCTGTTTCCGCATCTGACGGTGGCGGAGAACATCTGCTTCGGGCTGGAGGTGCGGCGGGTCGGCAAGGCCGAGATCGCCGGCCGGCTCGACCGGGTGGCGCGGCTGATGGGGCTCGACAAGCTGCTGACGCGCAAGCCGGCGCAACTGTCGGGCGGCCAGCAGCAGCGGGTGGCGCTGGCGCGCGCGGTGATCTCGGAGCGGCCGGTCTGCCTGATGGACGAGCCGCTGTCGAACCTCGACGCCAAGCTGCGGGCCGAGATGCGGGTGGAGATCCGCGCGCTGCAGCGCCGGCTGGGGCTGACCATGGTCTATGTCACCCATGACCAGGTCGAGGCGATGACCATGGCCGACCGGATCGTGCTGATGAACCAGGGCGCGGTGGAGCAGGTCGGCACGCCCGAGGCGATCTATGACCGGCCGGCCTCGACCTTCGCCGCCCGCTTCATCGGCAGCCCGCCGATGAACCTGATCCCGGCGGCGGCGCTGGGGCTGGCGGCGCCGGCCGGCGCGGTGGCCGGGCTGCGGCCGGAAGACCTGACGATCGCCGCGACCGGCGTGCCGGCGCGGCTGAAGGGATCGGAATATCTCGGCGCGGATCTGCTGCTGACGCTCGATCTGGGCGGCAGCGAGGCGATCCTGCGCCAGCCCGCCCGCGCCGGCCTGCCGGCCGGCGAGGCGGTGCAGATCGGCTGGGCGCCCGAGGCGCTGCGGCTGTTCGACGGCGGCACGGGCCGGGCGCTCGGGCCGGAACAGGCATAACGAAAGCAAAGAGGATAGTGCAATGAGCTTTGGACGCGTGACGAAGGCGCTCGGCGGTGCGGCCGTCGCGGCGCTGCTGGCGGCGGGACCCGCCCTGGCGGTGGATCTGCAATTCTTCTTCCCGGTGGCCGTCGGCGGCGGCGCGGCGAAGACCATCCAGGAGATGACCGACGACTATATGAAGATGCACCCCGACGTGCATATCGAGCCGGTCTATACCGGGTCCTACACCGACACGATCGCCAAGGCGATCACCGCGGCCAAGGGCGGCAACCCGCCCCAGCTGTCGGTGATCGGCGCGGCCGAGATGTTCGACCTGATCGACCAGGACATGATCGTGCCGTTCGACGACTATGTCAGCGCCGACAAGAAGAAGAGCTGGCTCGAGGGTTTCTACCCGGCGTTCATGGCCAACAGCCAGGCCGGCGGCAAGACCTGGGGCATTCCGTTCCAGCGCTCGACCCCGGTGATGTACTGGAACAAGGAAGATCG
>JAKAJW010000305.1 GCA_021813645.1 Pseudomonadota bacterium
CGATCAGCATGGCTTCGAGGTTGCGCAGATACTTGTCCATCCGCCAATCCTTGGCGAGTTCGACGCAGGCGCGGGCGAGCTGGCCCGAGGCCGCCTCGAGCTTCTTTTCCAGGCGCTCGAGCAGGGTGAAGGCATCGGCGGTGGAACCGGCGAAGCCGGCGACGATGTCGCGGCCGCCGGGCGAGAGCCGGCGCACCTTGCGGGCGGTGCCCTTGATGACGGTCTGGCCCAGGCTCACCTGGCCGTCGCCGGCCACCACCACCTGACCGCCGCGGCGGACGGCGAGGATCGTGGTGCCGTGCCAGCCGGGGAATTTCTCGTCTGCCATGCCTGCCTCCGTCCGGCCTCTGTGGGTTTCGGCCTATATGGCGGCGGCGAGGCCCGCCGGCAAGCGGCTCAGGGCACCGAGACGAACTCGTCGCGGTGGTAGCCCTGCAGATAGAGCAGCGCGGTGAGATCGCCGTGGTTGACCCGCAGCCGGCATTCGGCGGCGACCCTGGGCTTGGCGTGCAGCGCCACGCCCGCCCCGGCGCGCTTGAGCATGCCGAGGTCGTTGGCGCCGTCGCCGACCGCCAGCACCTCGGCCTCGGGGATGCCGAGCCGATCGGTGACTTCGGCCAGCGCCTGCACCTTCGCCTCGCGCCCCAGGATCGGCTCGACCACGGTGCCGGCCAGCTTGCCGGCCTCGACGATCAGGGTGTTGGCGCGGTTCTCGTCGAAGCCGAGATAGGCCGAAACAGGCTCTGAAAAGGCGGTAAAGCCACCCGAGACCAAGAGCGCATAGCCGGCGTTGGCCTTCATCGTGGCCACCAGCTTGCGACCGCCGGTGGTGAAGCGGATGCGCTCGGCCAGAACCTTCAGGATCACCCCGGCGTCGAGCCCCTTGAGCAGCGCCACCCGCTCGCGCAGGGCGCCTTCGAAATCCAGCTCGCCGTTCATCGCGCGGGCGGTGATCGCCGCGACATGGGCCCCGATGCCGGCCTCGGCGGCCAGTTCATCGATGCATTCCTGGCCGATCATGGTGGAATCCATATCGGCGATCAGCAGCCGGCGGCGGCGCCCCGCTTCGGGTTGGACCGCGAGATCGATCCCCGCGGCCTGCAGCGCCGCCCAGCGGTCCCAGAGGTCGGCCGGTTCCGACTCGAGCGCGAATTCCGCCGCCACGCCGGGATCGAGCCAGGTGGCCTCGGCGCCGTCCCAGGCGCTGCGCAGGCTTTCCAGCGTGGCGGCGGCGAGGTCGCGGCGGGCCGGGCTTGCCATCAGGGTCGCGATGAACATGGGATTTCCTTCGGAGTGCGGGGCCGAGTTTCCGATAGTGGAGCCGCGTGTCGCTTTCGGCGGCTCAAGCGGCGAATTAGCGCAACTTTCCCGCTTGTGCCAGTGCCGGCAAGGCCGTATCTCGGTCGGTGGGACACCCCTCCCCAACGAGGGGCGCATATCTGTGAGGATACCACCATGACTCTGCCCACCCCGGCCGCACGGCCGGCCAATCCGCGCTTTTCATCGGGCCCCTGCGCGAAAATCCCCGGCTACAAAATGGATCTGCTCGCCGATGCGCCGCTCGGTCGGTCGCACCGCGCCGCCGTCGGCAAGGCGAAGCTGAAGCAGGCGATCGAGCTCACCCGCGAGATCCTCGGCGTGCCGGCGGACTACCGCATCGGCATCGTGCCCGCTTCCGACACCGGCGCCGTCGAGATGGCGCTGTGGTCGCTGCTCGGCGCCCGCAAGGCGACCATGCTCGCCTGGGAGAGCTTCGGCGAGGGCTGGGTGACCGATGTGGTCAAGCAGCTGAAGATCGATGCCGAGGTGAAGAAGGCCGGCTATGGCGAGATCGTCGATCTGGCTACGGTGGATTTCGACACCGACGTGGTGTTCACCTGGAACGGCACCACCTCCGGCGTGCGGGTGCCGAACGGCGACGCAATCCCGGCCAACCGCGCCGGGCTGACGATCTGCGACGCGACCAGCGCCGCCTTCGCGATGGAGCTGCCCTGGGACAAGCTCGATGTCGTCACCTTTTCCTGGCAGAAGGTGCTGGGCGGCGAGGCGGCGCATGGCATGCTGATCCTGAGCCCCCGCGCGGTGGAGCGGCTGGAAAGCTACACCCCGGCCTGGCCGCTGCCGAAGCTGTTCCGCATGACCAAGGGCGGCAAGCTGATCGAGGGCATCTTCCAGGGCGAGACGATCAACACGCCCTCGATGCTGGCGGTGGAGGATTACCTGGTCTCGCTGAACTGGGCGAAAGCGCTCGGCGGCCTGAAGGGGTTGATCGCCCGGGCCGAGGCGAATGCGGCGGCGGTGGCGCGTTTCGTGGCCGCCAAGCCCTGGATCGAGAACCTGGCGAAGGATCCAGCGACGGCCTCGACCACCTCGGTCTGCCTGAAGTTCACCGATCCGCGCATCGCCGATGGCGCGGCCTTCGCCAAGGCGGTGGCCAAGCGGCTGGAGGCGGCCGGCGCGGCCTATGATATCGGCGCCTATCGCGACGCCCCGCCGGGCCTGCGGATCTGGTGCGGCTCGACCGTGGAGACCGCCGATATCGAGGCGCTGCTGCCCTGGATCGAATGGGCCTTCGAGGCCGAGATCGCCGCGCTTTCGCAAGCCGCCTGACCCGGCGGGGCGGCCCCGCGCCGCCCGCCA
>JAKAJW010000063.1 GCA_021813645.1 Pseudomonadota bacterium
GATCCCAATTACGGCATCTTCGCCTGGATCGCGACGCGCTTCGGCATCGCGCCCGTCCCCTGGCTGCAGGACTTCCCGCTGTTCTCGGTGATCATCATCGTCTCCTGGGAGTGGCTGCCCTTTGCGACGCTCATCCTCCTCACTGCGCTCCAGTCGCTCGACGAAGAGCAGAAGGAAGCGGCCGGCATGGACGGCGCCAATTTCATCAAGCTGTTCTGGTACATCACCCTGCCGCACCTGGCGCGGGCGATCACCGTCGTCATCCTGATCGAGACGATCTTCCTGCTCGGCGTCTTTGCCGAAATCCTGGTCACGACGAGCGGCGGCCCCGGCTACGCCTCGACCAACATCGCCTATCTCGTCTACCACGAGGCGCTGCTCGACTATGACGTGGGTGGCGCCTCTGCCGGCGGGGTGATCGCCGTGATCCTCGCCAACATCGTCGCCATCTTCCTGGTGCGGATCGTGGGGAGGAACCTCGATGCAACGTGAGCCTGCGACAGTGTTGATGGCCGCCCCCTCCCCGGCCCTCCCCGCAAGGGGAAGGGTGCTCGGTGCGGCATGGCCGTGCCGCACATTCGCTTCCTCCCTTGCGGGGGAGGATGGGTGGGGGGTGAGCCTCACGCCGATCCGCGCCATGGGGGAGGCATAAGAAATGGCCCGCGCGATTTCACCGCAGAAGAAATGGGCGTGGACGGCCCTCGCATGGCTGGTGGCGTTCCTGATCTTCTTTCCGATCCTCTGGACGGCCCTTACCGCCTTCAAGAGCGAGGGCGAGGCGATTGCGTTCCCGCCGCACATCATCCCCAACTGGACGCTCGAGAACTTCGTCGAGGTGCAGGACCGCTCCGACTACATCAAGCACTTCGCCAACTCCGTGGTGATCTCGGTCGGCTCGACCCTGCTCGGCCTGCTGGTGGCGGTGCCCGCGGCCTGGTCGATGTCGTTCTCGCCGACCCGGCGCACCCGCGACATCCTGATGTGGATGCTCTCGACCAAGATGATGCCGGCCGTCGGCGTGCTGGTGCCGATCTACCTCATCTTCAAGAGCCTAAGTCTGCTCGACAACCTCTTCGGGCTGACGGTGATCCTGGCGCTGATCGACCTGCCGATCGTCATCTGGATGCTCTACACCTATTTCAAGGAGATCCCGGTCGATATCCTCGAGGCGAGCCGGATGGACGGCGCCGTGCTCTGGAAGGAGATCGTCTATGTGCTCCTTCCCATGGCCGTGCCCGGCATCGCCTCGACCATGCTGCTCAACATCATTCTCGCCTGGAACGAAGCCTTCTGGACGCTGAACCTGACGGCGGCCAACGCCGCCCCGCTGACCGCCTTCATCGCCTCCTTCTCGGCGCCCGAAGGGTTGTTCTGGGCCAAGCTCTCGGCGGCTTCGACCCTTGCCATCGCGCCCATCCTGCTGCTCGGCTGGTTCAGCCAGCGGCAGCTGGTGCGCGGCCTCACCTTCGGCGCCGTCAAATAGGGAACCGACAAATGGGCTCGATCGTGCTCGAAAACGTCACCAAGACCTTCGGCACCCACACCGTGATCCCGCCGATCAACCTTTCGATCGAGGACGGCTCCTTCGTCGTCTTCGTCGGCCCTTCCGGCTGCGGCAAATCCACCCTGCTGCGCCTCATCGCCGGGCTCGAGGACACAACGACCGGCGTGATCAAGCTCGACGGCGCCGACATGACCGACACCATACCGGCCAAGCGCCAGCTCTCGATGGTGTTCCAGTCCTATGCGCTTTATCCGCACATGAGCGTCTACAACAACATCGCCTTCCCGCTGAAGATGGCCAACGTCGACAAGGCGACCATCGACCGCAAGGTCAGGGACGCGGCGCAGACCCTCAATCTCGCCGAGTATCTCGACCGCCGCCCGCGCGAGCTCTCGGGCGGGCAGCGCCAGCGCGTCGCCATCGGACGGGCCATCGTGCGCGAGCCCAAGGCGTTTCTCTTCGACGAGCCGCTCTCCAACCTCGATGCGGCGCTCAGGGTCAACATGCGGCTCGAGATCTCCGAGCTCCACCAGCAGCTCAAGACCACCATGATCTATGTGACGCACGACCAGGTCGAGGCGATGACGATGGCCGACAAGATCGTCGTGCTCAATGCCGGCAGGATCGAGCAATACGGCACGCCCATGGAGCTTTACCGCTCGCCGGCCAACCGGTTCGTCGCCGGCTTCATCGGTTCGCCCAAGATGAATTTCGTCGACGGCGCGGAGGCCGCCAAGCTGGGCGCGGCTTCGATCGGCATCCGGCCCGAGCACATCGCCATTACGCGCGACCAGGGCACATGGACAGGCCGCGTGCAAGTGGTCGAGCACCTGGGTTCCGATACCTTCATCCACGTCAATGTCGAGGGGATCGGCTTGATGACCGTGCGGGCCGAAGGGGACGACGAGCATCGACCGGGCGACGTCGTCTGGCTGACGCCCAACCCCGAACACGTCTATCGCTTCGACAAGGCGGGCGCGCGCCTTTCGACCAACTAGAGCATGATGGCGGTTCGTTGAATCGCCATCCTGCCCTATGTCGTTGTTTTGTCGCGAGATCGCACCGGATAAGCCTGCAACTTTTCCTGATCTCGCTCTAGCCGTTGCCGCCCGCGCCCCGGGCGAGCTATCTCT
>JAKAJW010000060.1 GCA_021813645.1 Pseudomonadota bacterium
CCTAGCAGGCGGCCGAGTTTCGGCCCGAAGGCGGTCCAGTAGAGCGCGATCGCCGCCTCGCGGTGTTCCGGCAAGAGGCCCGGGCGGATCAGCGGCGGGGCCATCGCCGCGCCCTAGAAATCCGACAACGGGGTCGAGCCCTTGCCGCCGCTGAGCTGCCAGGCCGATCCGTTCGGAACCTCGCGGCCGTCGACAAGGGTGCGCATGGTGACACCGGGCAATTTCTCGACCTGGCGCATCAGCGCGCGCGGGAAGAGCGTGACATGCACCTTCTCGAAGCCCGGCAGCGAGGCGAGCATTTGCGAGGAGGCATCGGCGCAGAAGGCCTGGCTGACCCAGCCGTGATCCTCGGCCTTGACCAGCGCCTCTTCCGCCACCGCGGCCGGGACCGGGATGCTCAGGGTGACGACATGGTAGCCGGTGGACGACTGGAACTTCAGATAGGCTGCCAGCACCTCGGGGGAGACGCCGTAGATCACGTCGCCGCGCTGCGGGCCGGCGACCTTGCCTTCGGAGGTGGCCTCGAAGCTACCGGCGGGGTCGAAGATGACCCGCTGGGAAGCGTTGATGATGATCGCCGAATGAGCGCCGGAGCCGGCCGCGGTACGGATCGAGGTCACCAGCGTCAGCGAGGGCGGCGAGGGATCGGTATAGCGGTCATGCTCGATCGTGATGACCGAAGCGACCGGGCGGCCGGAGCCGCACGCGGATAGAACAGCCAGGAGGCCGAGGCAGAGGAGGAGGCGGCCCATGCGAGATTCCGAAAGTGTTGACGTGAAAGGGTGGCTTAGCCGTCCACCAGCGCCATGAAGATCAGGATGCAGACGATGACGACGGCCGCCCAGGTGACGATGCGGACGAAGCCGCGGAACGTCTTTTCATGGTCGCGGATGTCCATCGAGCCTTGCTTGTACTCCGCCATCTGCGCTGTTCCCCTCCGATGCGGTGTGACTCGGTCTCTTGGCCATAGCCGATTTGTCTATGTCTGTCACCCGTTAGCCGCGCTTTGCCAGAGCCAGGCGCCGTCGGCGCGGCGGCTGCGGCGGGCGCGGCCCTGGCGCAGCAGATGGTTGAGATGGGCCACCGCTTCGACCAGCGCCAGACCGTATTCCGCCTCGCCGATCTCGCGCTTGAAGAGCGGGGCGAAGCAGTCGGCGGCGGTGCGCGGAACGCACAGGTGCTCTTCGAGCCGGGCGAGTGCGCCGTGATGGTTTTCGATCAGCTGGCCGAGGCGGAAGGGCAGGCCGGTAAAGGGCAGCTTGTGGCCGGGCAGCACCAGCTGGGCGTCGTTGGCATGGGGCTGGAACGCCGCGCAGCTGGCGATCCACTCGCCCACCGGATCGGCGTCGGGTTCGGTCGCGTAGACGCCGAGGTTGGGCGAGATCGAGGGCAGGAGCTGGTCGCCGCCCAGGATCAGCGGCTCGTCCTCGCACCAGAGCGTGGCATGCTCGGGGGCGTGCCCGTGGCCGATGCGGACCCGCCAGGCGCGGCCGCCGAGGCTGAGCCGGTCGCCCTCGGCGATCCGGGTGTAGCCGAGCGGGAGGGGGGCGACGACATCGGCGAAGTTGAACGGCCGTTCCGCGAGCCGCTTCGCGATCCTTTCGGGGGCCATGCCGGCCGCCCGCCAATAGGCGACGTTTTCCGGCTTCGGCGTCTCTTCGACGTCGAGCGTCAGCATCCGGGCCAGCAGCCAGGCGGTGCGGGTGGTCAGCAGTTCGGCGCCCTGGCTCTGGAACCAGCCGGCGAGGCCGAGGTGGTCGGGGTGGTGATGGGTGGCGAGCACGCGGCGGATCGGCCTGCCGGCCAGTGGGCCTTCGCGCAGCCGCTGCCAGATCGCCCGGCCGCGGCGGGAATCGAAGCCGGTGTCGATCAGGGTCCAGCCATCGCCTTCGTCCAGCGCGAAGACATTGACGTGGTCGAGCTTCATCGGCAGCGGCAGCCGCAGCCAGAGGATGCCCTCGGCCACCTCGACGGCCTCGCCCTCGGCCGGGGGCGTCTCGAATGGGGTGCGAAGGGCGGGCGCGTCCATCAGGCGGTAAGATCTTCGATCGTGATCGCATAGAGCCCCTCGGCGCCCTCGCGGAGTTGGGCGAGCAGGCCGAGGTGTTCCGGCAGCAGACGATTGATATAGGCCGCGGCGAGCCGGCTGCGAGGGCCCTCACCGCCTTCTGCACGGGCGGCGCGCAGATGGAAATGCGCGCCGAGCACCAGCGCGAAGGCCCGCAGATAGGCGACCGCGCCGGCGAAGCGGTCCTGCATCCCGGCGGCCAGCAGCGCCTCGGTCGCCTCGCGCAGCGACTCGGCGGCGGACCAGACCGCGGTGGCGAGTTCGGGCAGCCGGGCACGGGCGGCCTCGGCTTCGGTCTCGATCTCCTCCATAAGGCGGAAGGCCGCCTCGCCGCCGTCCATCATCTTGCGGGCGACGAGATCCATCGCCTGGATGCCGTTGGTGCCCTCGTAGATCGCCGTCACCCGCACGTCGCGCAGATATTGCGCGGCGCCGGTTTCCTCGACGAAGCCCATCCCGCCATGCACCTGGATGCCGCGATCGGCGACCGCGATGCCGATGTCGGTGCCATAGGCCTTGGCGATGGGCGTCAGCAGGGCGGCGCGGGCCTGCCAGTCGGCCTCGCCG
>JAKAJW010000227.1 GCA_021813645.1 Pseudomonadota bacterium
CGCGACAGGCCTTGCGCTCCGGCCGCTGCCGGTTGGCAATGAGCCGGTTGAGGATCGGCAGCGCGAAGGACGCGGTCTTGCCGGTGCCGGTCTGGGCGATGCCGACGACATCGCGGCCGCTGAGGGCGAGCGGGACGGTCTGGGCCTGGATCGGGGTGGGGGTTTCGTATTTTTCCTCGCGCAGGGCGCGAAGGATCGGCTCTGCGAGGCCGAAATCGTTAAAGGACGTCAAAAGATCTCTTTCTCATATGGCGAAACGGCCGTCCTGCGCTCGCAGGCGGCGGAATCGCGGGGTTGCAAGACATCCCGCGTGGCCAGGGTTGTCGAGGAGTTAAGAAGCGGAGGAGGCGGGGCGAAAGTCGTTGATTGAATTTCGTGCACGCGGCCCGCAGACCCGAAACCGGGTCCATTCATCCGCAGCGGTCATATGACAGGTGGCGGTGTCCTTTTCAAGGCGGATCAGCCCCCTAAAGCTGCGGAATGATGAAGAAATCGCATAGAACCTTGCCGATTTCGGGCAATGGACAAGGTGCCGGAGATCGGGGAATGTCGGGCCGGCCAGTTTTCCAGACCCGCCCTAATTGCTGCCGGAGTCGTTCCCAATGTCGCTCCCCAGGGCTTCCCAGGCTCTCACCCGCTTTACCGTGCTCGATCTCACCCGCGTCCGCTCGGGTCCGACCTGCGTGCGCCAACTCGCCGATTGGGGTGCCAATGTCATCAAGATCGAGACCCCGCCGCACCTCGAACATGGCGAGGGGCCGGGGGGCCCGCGCGAGGGTGGTGACTTCCAGAACCTGCACCGCAACAAGCGCAGCGTAACGCTCGACCTGAAGGCGCCGCTCGGGATCGCGGCCTTCAAGCGCATGGTCGAGAAGGCCGACGTGGTGGTGGAGAATTTCCGGCCCGACGTGAAGGACCGCCTCGGCATCGACTACGAGAGCCTGAAGAAGATCAACAAGCGCATCATCCTCGGCAGCATCTCCGGCTTCGGCCAGGACGGGCCCTATCGCGACCGGCCCGGCTTCGACCAGATCGCGCAGGGCATGGGCGGGCTGATGTCGATCACCGGCCTGCCGGGGCAAGGTCCGGTGCGCGCCGGCATTCCGGTCGCCGATCTGTCCGCCGGCCTGTTCTGCGCCATGGGCATCCTGACCGCGCTGCTCGAGCGCGAAGTCTCCGGCGAAGGGCAGTGGATCACCACTTCGCTGTTGCAGGCGGAAATCTTCATGCTGGATTTCCAGGCCGCGCGCTGGCTGATCGGACACGAGGTCCCCAAGCAGGCCGGCAACAATCATCCGACCAGCATTCCGACCGGCGTGTTCAAGACCTCGGACGGCTACATCAACATCGCCGCGGCCGGACAGGTGATGTGGGAGCGCGTCTGCCAGGCCATCGGGGCGCCCGAGATGGCGAAGAATCCCGACTACGCGAACGGCGCGCTGCGCTCGAAGAACCGCGACGAGATCAATGCTAAGATTCAGGAGCGCATGATTCACAAAACCAGCGCGGAATGGATCGACATCTACAACACGATCGGCGTGCCCTGCGGTCCGATCTACAACATCGACCAGGTGTTCGCCGACCCGCAGGTCAAGCATCTCGGCGTTGCGGAGACCGCCAAGCGTCCGGACGGCAGCGACGAGACCTTCGTTGCCCAGCCCTTCACATTGTCGCGCACGCCGAGCCGGATCGTGGCGACGCCGCCCGAACAGGGCGAGCACACCGACGAAGTGCTCAAGGAATTCGGATTCGCCGACAAGGAGATTGCCGATCTGCACGCCGCCAAGGCGGTCTAGAGGCACTCAGTCGTCATGGCCGGGCTTGTCCCGGCCATCCACGACTTGCTGATAAATCGGAACGACGTGGATGCCGGCTCAAGGCCAGGCATGACGTAGAACGAGAGGATATTGCAAGAATGAACGCCACGACCGACAAAATGCTGTCCCGCAAGGAAGACGGCGTCGGCTATCTCGTTTTCAACAATCCCGAGCGCCACAACGCGGTGTCGCTGGAAATGTGGGAGGCGGCCAGCGGCTTCCTCGAGGATTTCCGGAACGACAAGAACGTCCGCGTGGTGGTGATCACCGGCGCTGGCGGCAAGGCCTTCATTTCCGGCGCCGACATTTCCAAGTTCGAGAAGGAGCGCTCGACCCAGGAAGGCGTCGACCGCTACAACGCCACCGTCGATCGCGCCAACAGTATCGTCTACAATTTCCCGAAACCCACCATCGCCATGATCCGCGGCTATTGCCTGGGCGGCGGCGTGGGGCTCGCGATCTCTTGCGACATGCGCATCTGCACGGAAGGCTCGAAATTCGCCGTGCCGGCGGCCAAGCTCTCGATCGGCTACCGTTATGATGGCTTGAAGAAGCTGGTCGATCTGGTCGGCCCGTCCTTCGCCAAGGAGATCTTCTTCACAGCGCGCCAGTTCACCGCGGCCGAGGCGCATCACATGGGCCTGGTCAACCGCGTCGTGCCAGACGCGGAACTGGAGAGCTATGTGAAGAACTATGCCGACACCATGGCCGGCAACGCGCCGCTCACCATCGACTCGGTCAAGTTCATGGTCGCGCAGATGGTCAAGGACGAGAGCCAGCGCGACATGAAGACCTGCGACGAGAAGGTGCAGGCCTGC
>JAKAJW010000376.1 GCA_021813645.1 Pseudomonadota bacterium
GCCAGCTTCACCAGGTGGTAATCGGCCTGGGCGCCGACCTCTTCGAGCACGATATGCGCCGCCAGGGAGCAGGCGCCGGGGGAATAGTAAAGCTCATAGGGCATGGGTGGGATCCGTTCTGACGTGTCGCCGCGCGCGGCCGATAGGCGTGGTGATCGCGGAAATCGCGCGCGGCGCCAAACGATGCTTTCTGGCCCTCGGTCATTGATGTTACTAATGGTGCATGGTCGGAAAGCATGTTCCCTCCCTGCAGGCGCTGCGGGCGCTCGAGGCGGCGGTACGGCTGCGCAGCTTCACCCGGGCGGCCGAGGAGCTTGCGCTGACGCAGGGCGCGGTGAGCCAGCAGATCCGCCTGATCGAGGAGCGGCTCGGCCAGCCGCTGTTCCGCCGCAGCGCCGCCGGGGTCGAGCCGGGGCGCGCGGCGCTTGCCCTGGCGATCCAGATCCGGCAGGGCCTCGGCCTGCTCGACCGCGCCTTCGAGGGGGCCAGCGCGCGCCCGGTCCGCGGCACCGTGGGGCGGGCACGGACCCAGATCACCGTCAGCGTCTTGCCGTCTTTCGCGCAACGCTGGCTGATGCCGCGGGTCGAACGTTTCCTGGCCCGCAACCCGGAGATCGATCTGGAACTGCAATCCACCTTCGAGCTGGCGCGGCTTGACGGCAGCGACGGGATCGACGCGGCGATCCGCTACGGGCCGGGCGGCTGGCCCGGCTGCGCCGCCGAGAAGCTGATGGACGAGACCACCTTCCCGGTGGCCTCGCCGCGATATGCCGGCGGCAGGCTGCCGGCCGATCCGGCCGCGCTGGCCGGCTGCGCGCTGCTGCGGCAGACCAATCAGCCCTGGGGGCCCTGGTTTCAGGCCGCGGGGCTCGATCTCGCCGAGCCGACCAGCGGTCCGAAGTTTTCCGATGCCGGGCTGGCCATCGCGGCAGCGGTGGCGGGCCAAGGCGTCGCGTTGGCGCGGCGGGCGCTGGTGGCCGAGGATCTGGCCGCGGGGCGGCTGGTCCGGCTCGGCGGCTGCGAGGTGGTCGACTGCCACGCCTATTATCTGGCGCGTCCGCTCGGCGCCGGCCGGGCGGAAAAGATCGCCGCCTTCCGCGATTGGCTGCTGGAGGAGGTCGGGCAGGGCGTGCCCGTCGCCTAGCCGCGGGCGGTCTCCAGGGATGGGCTTGCCGGGCTGGTAGGCCGGGCGGGTTGCAGGGGCGGGTAGGCCGGGCGGGTTGCGCGGCGCTGCACGGAGGCTGCGCGCTGACGAAGGGCACAGGACGGCGATTCTGCGCTAGATTTGCCGCAGAGCGCGAAGGAGATGCGAGATGAGCTGGAGCCCGCTGCTGGACCCGACGGTGCCGATCGGCGACGCCGTCGATGCGATCGAGACGGTGATCGTGCCGCGGGCGCGCGACCTCGGCGGCTTCGAGGTGCGCCGGGCGCTGCCTTCGGCGGCGCGGCAGATGGTCGGCCCGTTCATCTTCTTCGACCAGATGGGGCCGGCGGAGTTCCTGACCGGCCAGGGCATCGACGTGCGGCCGCATCCGCATATCGGGCTGGCCACCGTCACCTATCTGTTCAAGGGCAAGCTGCACCACCGCGACAGCCTGGGCACCGATCAGTGGATCGAGCCGGGCGACGTCAACCTGATGCTGGCCGGCCAGGGCATCACCCATTCCGAGCGGACCGATGGCGCGGCGCGGTCCAAGCCCTTGAGCATGTTCGGCATCCAGACCTGGCTGGCGCTGCCGCTGGCGCGCGAGGACGATCCGGCGGAATTCCGGCATACCGGTGCGGCGGCGCTGCCGCTGCTGGAAGCGGAGGGCAAGCAGGTGCGGCTGATCCTGGGCCGGGCCTGGGGCGCCGAGGCGCCGGTGCCGGTGCCGTCGGAGTTGTTCTATGCCGATGTGACGCTGGCGCCGGGCGCCGTGCTGCCCTTGCCCGAGGAGCAGGAGGACCGCGGGCTCTACGTGCTCGACGGCGAGGTCGAGGTCGCCGGCGAACGCTTCGCGCCGGGGCGGATGCTGGTGTTCCGGCCGGGCGACCGGCTGGGGGTGCGGGCGGGGGCGCAGGGGGCGCGGCTGCTGGCCCTGGGGGGCGCCACGCTGGAGGGGCCGCGGCATATCTGGTGGAATTTCGTCGCCTCGTCGCAAGAGCGGATCGCGGCGGCGAAGGAGGCCTGGCGCGCCGGCGACTGGGCGCATGGCCGCTTCAAGCTGCCGCCGGGCGATGCCGAAGAGTTCATCCCGGCGCCCGATCGCTAGGCCCGCCGCGGATCTGAGGATCGCCGCGCAAGCAACGGACAATGTTACGAAAACATGAGGCGCATCAAGCGCCGTGCCGGCGGCCCGCTGAGCCGGGCGGGCTGCGGCGTTCTGGACCTTGGAGCCGCGTTGCGGGCTTGTTAGGAAATCCCATGTTCCGCCGCCGCCTGCGCCGCCTGCGCGCGACCCTGCTCGGCCTCTGCCTGGGCGCCGCCTTCGCGGTGAGCGCGGTGCTGGGCGTGGCCGCGGCGCGGATGCCGACATCGGACGATCTGGCGCTGGCGCGCTTCGTTGCGGTCGGCGGCACGGCGGGCGATCTCTGCGGCACGACGCGGCATCCGCACGGCCTGCTCAGATCGG
>JAKAJW010000357.1 GCA_021813645.1 Pseudomonadota bacterium
CCACGTTCCGCCGCCGGCCCTAGCCGGGCTGCCGGCCGCGCGAATGCCCGCCCGGCCGGCTGTCCGTTGCCTCTGGCCTAGCGTCCGACGCTGACATAGGCGGTGAAACCCGCCTTCTCTGCGTCGCGCGGGGCATAGATGTTGCGCAGGTCGGCCATCGCCGGCACCGCCATCTTCTTGGCGATGCGGGCCAGATCCAGGGCACGGAACTCGTTCCATTCGGTTAGGATGACCAGCGCATGGGCGCCCTGCGCCGCGTGATAGGCGTCCTCCATCCATTTCACGCCGGGCAAGAGCGTCTCACCCTCCTTGCGGCCCTGCGGATCGACCACCCGCACCTTGGCGCCACCGCCGACCAGCGCCGGCACGATGGTCAGCGCGGGCGCCTCGCGCATGTCGTCGGTGTTGGGCTTGAAGGTCACCCCCAGCACCGCCACCACCTTGCCGTTCACCGATCCGCCGCAGAGATCGACGATCCGGTCGATCATCCGCCGCTTGATCTCTTCATTCACCTTGATGACCGTCTCGGTGATCTGCATCGGCACCGAATGGTCCTGGCCGATCCGGGCTAGCGCGCGGGTGTCCTTGGGGAAGCAGGACCCGCCGTAGCCCGGCCCGGCATGCAGGAACTTGTTGCCGATCCGGCCGTCGAGTCCCATGCCCTTGGCCACGTCCTTCACATTGGCGCCGACCCTTTCGCAAAGCGCGGCGATCTCGTTGATGAAGGTGATCTTGGCGGCGAGGAACGCATTGGCGGCGTATTTCGTCATCTCGGCCGATTCCAGGTCGGTGTAGATGATCGGGAATTCGCGCAGGAACAGCGGACGGTAGATCTGCGCCATCACCTCGCGGGCGCGGTCCGACTGCACGCCCACCACCACCCGGTCGGGCCGCATGAAATCGTCGATCGCGGCCCCCTCGCGCAGGAACTCGGGGTTCGAGGCGACATCGAATTCGGCCTCGGGGCGCACCGCGCGGATCGCCTCGGCGACCTGCTGGTTGGTGCCAACCGGCACGGTGGATTTCGTCACCACCACCGCATAGCCGGTCAGCGCCTGGCCGATCTCGGCGGCGGCGGCCATCACATAGGTCAGGTCGGCGTGGCCGTCGCCGCGCCGGGCCGGCGTGCCGACCGCGATGAAGACCGCGTCGGCGGCGTCCACCGCGGCCGCCAGATCGCCGGTGAAGGACAGCCGGCCGGCTTCGACGTTCTTGGCCAGCAAGGCCTGGAGCCCGGGCTCGTAGATCGGCACCTCGCCCCGCTGCAGCATCTCGATCTTGCGCGGATCCTTGTCGACGCAGACGACCTCGTGCCCGAAATCCGAAAAGCACACCCCCGAGACCAGACCCACATAGCCCGTCCCGATCATCGCAATCTTCATGAACCGCTCCCACCTACTGACGCTCAGGGGATGCGTGATCGGACGGAAGCTGTCAATGTCGCCGCCGTCGCAGCCGCCCGCCCGCCCTTCGCCGAGAGACCCGATGCCCCGCCTTGCCGCCGCCCTCAGCCTCGCCCTTGTCGGCCTCGCCCTTTTCGGGCGCCCCCAAGCCGCGTCCGCCGCTGCCTGCACCCTGCCGCGGATCGCCGGCGCCGAGCAGACCCTGCCCGATCCCGCCGCGCTGGATCAGCACCGGCTCGACCTGGCGATCCTCGCCCGGGTGAACTACGCCCGCTGCCAGGCCGGGCTGGCGGCGCTGGCGCCGGCGCCGCCGCTCGCCGCCGTCGCCATCGCGCAAAGCCGCTGGATGGCCGCGCAGCGCCAGCTCACCCATTATGGCGGCCCGCCGGGGCTCGAAAGCCTGCGCGCCCGGCTCGCCGCGACCGGCCTGCCCTTCACCGCGGGGGCGGAGAACATCGCCACCGCCGGGCTCTACCGGCTCGACAACCGCGAGGTGCGGCTCGGCCCGGGCGCCTGCCGCTTCTTCGACCTTTCCGGCCGGCCGATCGGGCGGCAGAGCTACGACAGCCTCGCCGAGGAGGTGGTGGCCGCCTGGCTCGCCTCGCCCGGGCACCGCCGCAACATCCTCGACGCGCGGCTGCGCGCGGCGGGCGCGGGCGCCGGCTTCGACCGCAGCGGCCCGTTCTGCGGCACCTTCTACCTCACCCAGGATTTTCTGGGGTGAGGCGCGCCCGGAGGACCGTCCGGTGGACGGTCCTCAGCGCCGAACGCCGGAAGCGCGAGCGAAGGGCCGGGTCCGCGCCCGGAGGACCGTCCGGTGGACGGTCCTCAGCGCCGAACGCCCGAAGCACGAGCGAAGGGCCGGGTCCGCGCCCGGAGGACCGTCCGGTGGACGGTCCTCAGCGCCGAACGCCCGAAGCGGGCAGGCTCAGATCTCGTAGTAAGTGCGGTACCAGTCGACGAAACGGCGCACGCCCTCGCCGATCTCGGTCTTCGACAACGGCCCGACCAGGCTTTCCAGCAGGCCGGTCGCCGCCCAGGTCGCCGGCACGTCGCCGGCCTGCATCGGCAGATAGCGCCGGTCAGCCGGCCGGCCGAGCGCGGCCTCCACCGCGGCGACGAAATCCAGCAGCTTCACCGGCGCGCCATTGCCGATGTTCACCACCCGCCACGGCGCCACCGGCGACAGGCTGTCGCCCGCCGG
>JAKAJW010000330.1 GCA_021813645.1 Pseudomonadota bacterium
GTCGGTCTTCTGGATGGCGTCGCGCACGGTCGAACGGTTGACCGGCTTGCCTGCCTTCGCCACGTCGGCCACGGCGTTCAGGATGACCTCGGCCGCGTCATAGGCGGTGATGGCATAGTCGCTGGGCTGCTTGCCGAACTTGTCCGAGTAGGCCTTTTCCCAAGGCACCAGGGTGGCTTCGTCGAGCAGGTGCGGTGCGGCGATGGTCGCGTACCAGCCTTCGACCGCGGGGAAGCCGGCGCCGGTCAAGAGGTCGGCGCCATACATGCCGTCGCCGCCGCCTTTGATCATCTTGGGCACGATCTCGAAGGATTGCTTGATCAGCTTCACCCCAGCCTGGCCGACGCCGCCGTAGTAGATCGCGTCGGGGTTCAGGCCTTTGATCTTGGTGAGGATGGTCGTGTAGTCGGCTTCCTTCGGGTCGAGCTGGTCATGGCCGAGCACCTTGATGCCGATCTTCTTGGCCTGGGCTTCGAAGGCATTCGCCAGGCCCACGCCGTAGGCGCCGCTGTCGTCGAGGATATAGACCGACTTCACATGCAGGGTGTCCTTGTAGAAGTTGGCCATGTTCGGGCCCTGGAAGGCGTCGGTGGTCACCGTGCGGAAATAAACCGCCTTGCCCTTCGGACGATACTGGCCGGCGAAGGCCGGGTTGGTGATGTCGGGATTGGTCGACGCCGGCGTGACGGTGGCCATGTCGGCCTGGCTCAGGATCGGCGACATCGCCTTGCCGTCGCCGCTCATCTCCGGGCCGACGAGGGCGACCACCTTGGGATCCGAGATGAACTTCTTGGCGTTGGTCGCGGCCTGGGCCGGGTCGTATTGGCCGGCGGTCGCGGTGGCATTGTCGAGGATCATCGGCTCGAACGTGTAGCCCGGCACCATCATCTTGGCGTTGGCCTGATCGATCGCGAGCAGCGCGCCGTCCTTGATGAGCGCGGCGCTTTCGGCGTCGGCGCCGGTGAGCGGCAGCGAGATGCCGATCTTCACCGTCTTGTCCGCCGCCTGAGCGCCGCCTGCGGCGGCCGTCAGGGCCGCGGCCGCCAGCGCCGCCATCGCCAGCCGCGCGGCCTTGCCGGAATTGTACTTCGTCATTCTTGACTCCCCGTGTTGAAGGCTTCGGGCTCTTTGGCCCTTTGAGGCGCCGCCCCGGTCGGGGGCCGGCTCGGTTCTCGCGCCCGCCGCGGCCCCGGAGGGCGGTGCGGAGGGTTCGAGCACATGGCCGAAATCGTTGGCGGATATCGGCGGAAATGGAACGTTGGTAATTTCGCTTTCGAAATGCAGGAAAACTGCGGTTCGCCGCAGCACCGAGCAACAGGCGCAGGGCGGCAGGGCCGGGATGGATTCCGGCCGGCCGAAACGGTGCGGGACTCTTTATCTTTGGGTGGTCTCGTCAGGAGACGGAGAAATAGCCTTTGGCGCGCGCCACGCTGACCGCCTCGGTCACGAAGGCGCGGATCAGCGGCAGACGGCTTGAGCTTTTCGACCAGAGGATGCCGATGTTGCGTGCCGAGACGCCGGCCAGCCGGATCCGGCGCACCGTCGTGCCCAGCGGCCAGGGCGGCAGCCAGTCAGGGATCAGCGCGACGCCAAGGCCGCGGCCGACCGCCGTGGTGATGGCCGCGACCGAGTCGATCTCGTAGCGTTCCTGCGGGCGGACCTTCAGCTTGCGCAGATACTGGTCGACCGCGCGGCCGCCCCAATGGTTGCGATCATAGCGGATGAAGGGTTCGCGCTCGAGGATCCCGCGCGGATCGCTGTCGGTGACGGCCGGCGGCGTGATGAGCAACATCTGCTCGCGTCGGAGCAGCCGCCAGTCGAGCGTCTTCGGCAGGGTGAACTGGGGCTGCACCTGGATCGCGGCGTCGAGATTGCCTTCGGCCACTGCGGCGTGCAGCTCGCTCGACCGGCCGGGGGCGATGTAGAGTTCCAGCTGCGGCCGGTTCTTTTGCAGCGTCACCAGCAGGTCGGGCAGCAGCCCGCCGACCGCCGTCGGGATCACCCCGATCCGCAGCAGGCCGGTCTCGCAATCGGCCGCCGTGGCCGCCTTCACCTCGCTTTCGACCGCCAGCAGGCGGCGCACGTCGGGCAGGATCGCCGAGCCGGCGACGGTGGGCCGCATCGAATGGCCCGAGCGGTGGATCAGCGATTGGCCGATCTCGTCTTCCAGCGCGCGGATGCGCTGGACCACGGCGGAAGGCGTGATGTTCAGTCTGCGCGCGGTTTCGGCAAGCGAGGAGGTCTCGACGACTGTCAGCAGCGTCTGCAGGTAGCGCGTTTCCATCGGCCTATCCTTGATCGCAAAGACAGGCGTAAACCTAGACCCGGCCGGACGCGCCGGTTAAGCCGGACTTGGCGGGCCATCGGCTGGAGCCGGCATCCGCCTAAGGCGCGGGCATTTCCACCGCGCGCGCCGCATATCGGATCGAAATGCAAAGGCATTCGGCTCGGTTCTGCCGGAGCCGGGGGCGAATCTTCCGTGCGAACGTCGGCCGGAGGCAAGGATTGGCGCCCTTGCGGCGCCGCGCCGCCCGGCGCGGCTAGTCGGCCGATGGGTAGCTGTGCGCCCGCGGATCGGGCGGCTCGGTCACGTAGAGGTTGGAATAGCCCTCGCGCACCGAGGCCACGATCTGATCCATCCGTTTGCCGATGTGCTCGCGGATCAGGCGGGCCGCCTCTTCGGCGTCGCGCGCCTCGAGGGCCTCGATCATGAGCCCGTGTTCGGTTCTGGTCTGGGTCAGGTATTTGGCGACGTCCAGCCAGCGGATGAAGCGGATACGCTCGTTGAGCCGGGCGAGCTGGAGAACGAGCTCGTCATTGCCCGACAGACGGGCGATCGCGAGGTGGAAGGCTTCGTCGCTGGCGGTCGCCTCGCGGGTGGATTTTCCGGCATCGACCAGGCAGGGGGGATGTTCCCGCGCCTTCAACGCGGCAATGTCGCTGGCGCTGGCGCGGAGGCAGGCCCGGCGGATGGCGGCCTCTTCGAGGATGGCGCGGGTCTCATAGAGGTCGAAGATCTCCTGCGGCTCCAGCGGGCGGCAGAAGAAGCCGAGACCGGGGCGGAAATCCAGCAGCCGCTCGCCCACCAGGCGGTTGAGCGCTTCGCGCAGGGGCGTTCGGCTGACCGCCAGTCTTTGCGCCAGCGCGCCCTCGTTGACCCGCTGGCCCGGTTTCAGATCGAAGCCGACGGCGAGCCGTTTCAGCTCAAGATAAAGTGTTTCGACACGGGCTTCGGCCATGTTCCCTCCAAGGGCGGCGACTTGACACTGGAATGCGCTGGTTTTCAATATGCAGAGCTGTATACAGGACTTAAGCGAGAGCACGGGGACGATCGGGGCAGGCGGAAGGATCGCGCGATCGCAACGGCCCGCATTGCAATCGCCATCGACACTGCCAAAAAGATGATATGCAATTGTCATGCCCTTGCCGGTGCAGATCTCGATCATATCGGGCGGGGACCAGCTTGACCATGCAGCGGACGGTGATGGCGTCCGGGGTGGAAGTTCGTGCAGCCGTGGCTCGCATCGGGTCAAGGCAGGAAGAGGTGACCGCGCGGCCATGCGATGCATCGGCAGCGCCTATTAGCGAGTGGATGGCCGAATGAAGCGTATCGCCATTGTGGGCGCAGGAATCGTCGGGGTTTCGACGGCGATTTGGCTGCAGCGGGCAGGGTACGAAGTGATTCTGTTCGACCGCGCCGGCGCGGGCAATGGCGCGAGCTACGGCAATGGCGGCGTGCTGGCCCAAGCCAACGTCCTGCCGGTGACCCTGCCGGGCCTGCTGGCCCAGGCCCCGCGGCTGTTGCTCGACCCGAACCAGCCGCTGTTCCTGAAATGGCGCAACCTGCCGGGCCTGTTGCCCTGGCTGTGGCGTTATGTGAGCCATTCGCGGCCGAAAGAGGTGCGCCGGATCGCCGCGGCGCTGCAGCCGATCATCGGCACTGCGCTGACCGATCACCTGTCCCTGGCGGCCGGCACCGGCGCGGAACGGTACATCGCGCCCTGCGACTATGTCTTTCTCTACCAGAACCGGGCGAAGTTCGACCGTGACGCGTTCGGCTGGGCGATCCGGCGCGAACATGGCCATCATTGGCAAGAGCTTTCCGGGCCCGAGCTGCGCGACTACGAGGCGGCCTTTGCCCGCGGTTTCGGTTTCGCCGCCTGCCTGGACGGGCATGGGCGGATCAAGGATCCGGGGGCCTACGTCAAGGCCCTGGCCAAGCATGTCGAGGCGAAGGGCGGCCGGATCATTACGGCCGAGGTGGAGGATTTGGCCCGCGAATCGGGCCGGGTGACCGGGGTGCGGGCCGGCGGCGAGTTCATGGCCTGCGATGCGGTGGTGATCGCCGCCGGCGCCTGGTCGAGCGTGCTGACCCGCAAGCTTGGGCTCGACATTCCGCTGCAGAGCGAACGCGGCTATCACGTCGAGCTGTGGGAGCCGAACCTGATGCCGCGGGCCGCGGTGATGGTGGCGGAGCGGAAATTCGTCATCACGCCGATGGACGGACGGCTGCGGATCGCCGGGGCGATGGAATTCGGCGGGCTGCAGGCGCCGCCGTCGCGCGGACCGATCGCCATGCTGAAACAGCAGATCCGCGAGGTGATGCCGGGGCTGCGCTGGAAGCGCGAGACCGACTGGATGGGGCATCGGCCCGCGCCGACGGATTCGATTCCGGTGATCGGCGCGGTGCCGGGGGTCGCGGGCGCCTGGCTCGGCTTCGGACATCATCACGTCGGCATGACCGGCGGGCCGAAGACCGGACGGCTGCTGGCGCAGATGATCTCGGGCCAAGCGCCGGAGATCGAGATGGCGCCCTACGCGCCGCAGCGCCAGTTCTGAACGCCGGTCAGTCGGCGGCGGCGTAGCTGAGCGCGGCCATCTTCTGGCGGACGCGCTCGATCTCGTCATCGGGCAACACTGGCGGCTCGCCCAGCGTCAGCGCGGCGAGATACATATGGGCGAGCGTCTCGATTTCGACAGCACGGGCCAGCGCGGCGGCGAAGGAGCTGCCGAGCGCGATCAGCCCGTGGTGACCGAGCAGGCAGGCGGTGCGGTCCTCGAGCGCCTCGAGCGCGGCCTCGGACAATTCCTGGGTGCCGAAGGTGGCATAGCGCGCGCAGCGGACGGTCGGGCCGCCGGCGACCGCGACCATGTAGTGGAAAGCCGGGATCGGCCGCATCTGGGTGGCGAGCGCGGTGGCATGGATCGAGTGGCAGTGCAGCACCACCGAGACGTCGGGCCGAGCGGCGAGGATGTCGCGGTGAAAGCGCCATTCGGATGAGGGTCGTCGCGAGCCGTTGCTGGTTCCGTCGGGGTTCAGCACCACGAGGTCTTCGGGCTGCATCCGTTCGTAGGCGAGCGAGGTGGGGGTGATCAGGATGCCGTCGTCGCAGCGCAGGGAGAGGTTGCCCGAGGTGCCCTGGTTGAGGCCGGTGGCATTCATCTGCCGGCAGGTCTCCACCATTTCGCGGCGCAGGGCGGCATCGCTGGTCAGGGTCATTCTCGGCTCCTCAGGAAGGCTTAGCACTGGCGCTCGGGGAAGAGCGAGGCGAGGCCGGCGCGCGTGGCGGGTGCCAGGCCGCGTTCGGTGATCAGGCCGGTGACCAGCCGGGCGGGGGTGACGTCGAAGGCCGGATTGGCGGCCGGCGTGGCCTCTGGCGAGATGCGCACCCGGGTCAGCGCGCCGGCGGGATCGCGGCCCTGAACCTCAGACACCTCGGCCTCGGCGCGTTCCTCGATCGGGATTTCGCCCAGCCCATCGGATAGCGACCAGTCGATCGTCGGCGAGGGCAGCGCGACGTAGAAGGGCACCTGGTTGTCATGGGCGGCGAGCGCCTTCAGATAGGTGCCGATCTTGTTGCAGACATCGCCGGTGGCCGTGGTCCGGTCGGTGCCGACGATCACCATGTCCACCTGCCCGTGCTGCATCAGATGGCCGCCGGCGTTGTCGACGATCAGCCGGTGCGACACGCCCTGGCCGGCCATTTCCCAGGCGGTGAGCTGGGCGCCCTGGTTGCGCGGGCGGGTTTCGTCGACCCAGACATGAATCGGGATGCCGGCCTCATGGGCCAGATAGATCGGCGCGGTGGCGGTGCCGTAATCGACCGTGGCGAGCCAGCCGGCATTGCAATGGGTGAGGATGTTGACCGGCGCGCCGGCCGGCTTGGCCGCCGCGATCCGCCGGATGATCTCGAGCCCGTGCCGGCCGATGGCGCGGTTGATCTCGACGTCTTCGGCGGCGATTGCGGCGGCCCGGGCATAGGCGGCGGCGGCGCGTTCGGCGGGCGGCAGCGGGCGCAGCCGGCCGCGCAGATCGTCGAGCGCCCAGCGAAGGTTCACCGCCGTCGGCCGGGTGGACTGCAGCAGATCGGCGGCAGCCTCGAGCGCCGTGTCGGAGGCGTCCTCGGTCATCCGGAAGGCCAGACCGTAGGCTGCGGTGACGCCGATCAGGGGCGCGCCGCGCACCCACATTTCTGCGATCGCCTGGGCGAAGGCGTCGAGCCTGTCGAGGGTGACGACGCGGAATTCATGCGGCAGCCAGCGCTGGTCGATGATATCGACCGCGCGGCCGTCGGCGTTCAGCCCAATGGTGGTGTAGTGCCTATCGCCGACTTTCATCCCGATCCCCTTTCGCGCAACCGGGGGCGATTGTTGCGGAAGCTTCGCCCGGCGCCAAGCCCCCCCGAACGCGGGCGGTGGGCCTTGCGGCTTCCTGCGGGAACGGCGAGGGTTGCTCGGTCGAGGACCGTGCCGGCAAGGGAGCGGCGTATGGCATTGCAGGTGGATGGCGAAACCCGGCTTTTCCTGATTGTGGGAGACCCGATCGGCCAAGTGAAATCGCCGGCCGAGCTGAGCGCCCGGATGGCGGCGCGCGGGGTCAATGCGCTGGTGCTTCCCGCCGAGGTGGCGCCCGCCGATCTGGCGGGGTTCCTGGCCGGGGTGCGGCGGCTGCGCAACCTCGACGGGATGATCGCGACGGTGCCGCACAAGGCCGCCGCGCTTGCCTGGTGCGACGCGGCGAGCGAGCGCGCGGTGCTGGCCGGCGGCGCCAATGTGCTGTGCCGGAAGCCCGACGGCAGCTGGTCGGGCGACCACACCGACGGGCAGGGCATGCTGGACGCGCTGGCTGAGGCCGGATTCGCACCCGAGGGCAAGCGGGCGCTGCTGGTCGGCACCGGCGGGGCAGGGGCGGCGATCGCGGCCGAAATTCTGGCGCGCGGGGCAGTCTATCTGGCGCTGCACGATCTCGACGCCGAGCGCCGCGATGCGCTGCTCGGGCGGCTGGAGGGGCGCTATCCCGGGCGCGTCGGGATCGGCACTGCCGACCCGCGGGGCTACGACCTGGTGGTGAACGCCACGCCGCTCGGGATGCGGGAGGGCGATCCGCTGCCGGTCACGGCGGAGCATCTGAGCGCCGATCAAGTGCTGGCCGATGCTGTCACCAAGCCAGCGGTGACGCCGTTCCTCGCCGTCGGGCGGGCGCTCGGCTGCCGCACGGTGACCGGTGGCGAGATGTTCGCGGCGCAGGCCGATCTTCTGGTCCGGCTGCTGCTCGGCGGCTAGGCGAGGGCGCGGAGCGCGGCGAGGAAGTCGTTCTGCGCGCGGGTCGGCATCCAGTCGGCGCGCAGGGTCAGGCCGATCGGCCGGGCACTTTGCGGCAGTTCGAAGGGCAGCAGCGCCAGCGTGCCATAGCCGAATTCGGGCGCCACCTGCAGGCGTGAGATGCAGCCCAGATGGTCGGTTTCGCGCAGCAGCTCGCGCATCAGCATCATCGAGCCGGATTCGACGATGCGCAGGGGCGGCGCGCCGAGTGGGGCGAAGAGCGCGTCGAAATGCTGGCGGGTGGGCGTGCCGGCGGCGGCGACCACCCAGGGGAAGCGGGCGAGGTCTGCCAGGGTGACCGGGTCGCCGGCGAGCAGCGGGTGCGCATGGCCGCAGACCAGAGCCAGGCTGTCGTGAAACAGCACCTCTTGCGCGACATCGCCGATCGGCGCGGGATCGCGGAGCGCGCCGATCAGGAAGTCGATCTCGCCCCGGCGCAGGCCGTGCAGCAGATCGTCATAGGGGCCGTCATGCACCCGGATCGGCAGCGTCGGGCGGCGCTGGCGGAAACCGGCGATGGCGCGCGGCAGCACGTGGCTGCGCGACAGCGGCATGGCGCCGACGACGATGCGGCCGACCTCGTGCCCGGCGGCTTCGGCCAGATCGGCCTCGGCCTGGGCGAGCTCGGCGAAGGCAAGGCGGGCGGCCTGGGCCAGCGCCTGGGCCGGCCGGGTGGCGACCATTCCGTAGGAGGTGCGCTCGAACAGCGGGCGGGCGGCCTCCTGTTCGAGCTGGGTGATCGCGCGGTGGACGGTGGGCTGGGCGAGGCCCAGGCGGCGCGCGGCCAGGGTGAAGTTTTCCGCCTCGCGCATGGCGATCAGCGCCTGCAACTGGGCGGCGGTGGCGGTGAGCGGCAGCCGCGGCGACAGCTCGGCCAGGGCCGGGTCGAGCAGGGCGAAGGCGCGGCGGATCCGCTCGGCCAGGGCGGCGCCGGCCGGGGTGGCGAAGACGCCCTGCGGGCTACGCCGGAACAGCGCCGTGCCCGCCAGCCGTTCGAGCTTGGAGGTCGCCTGGGTGACGGCCGGCTGGGAGATGTTGCACTGCTCGGCCGCGCGGGTGACCGAGCCGAGCTGCGCCACGGCGAGAAAGACGCGCAGGTGGCGGAGGTTTCCGTTCATCCCAGGCCGGCGAGGATGCGGTCGGACCGGGCGGCCAGATCGGCCTCGCCCGCCTCCAGGCCGAGCGCGGCGATGTCCGCCTGCCAGGCCACCGTGGCGGCTGCCATCCGATCCGGTAGGCCAAGCTCGCGCAGGGTGGCGGCGACCTCGGTCATCTCGGCGGCGCGCCGGGCGCCATGGACCATCATCCGCTCCAGGTTATAGGCGCCGCGGGCCGGCCAGTCGATCCCCGGGTCGGAGGCCATGAGCGAACCGAGCACCGCCGCGTCGACCCCGGCGCGGCGGGCGGCCAGGAAACATTCGGCGGTGAGCGCCTCGAGCCCCTTCACCATCACCGAGCGGATCATCTTGATCGCCGAGGCCTCGCCGACCGTGGCGCCGGCGATCTTCGGGGCCATGTCGAGCGCCGCCAGGAGCGCCGCGGCCGGCTCGGCATGGGGGCCGGCGAGCAGGACGGGGGTGCGATGCAGGCGGGGGTGCACCGGGGCCATGATTGCCATGTCGACATAGCGTCCGCCTGCGGCCTCGATCTGTTCGGCGGCGGCACGCTTGCTGCCGGGGGCGCAGGAATTGCCGTCGAACCAATAGGTTCCAGGGGCGATATGATTGGCGCAGGCGGCGGCCGCGGCGCCCGCCTGATCGGCCGTGACCAGGCAGAAGACGAGTTCTGCGCCAGCCAGGGCCTGCGCCGGATCGCCCGAACCGGGCAGGCCGGCGGCGGCGTAGTGCGCGGCCATCGCCGGGGCTGCCGCCGGGTCGCGGGATTTGAGGTCATAGGCCGCGGCGCGGCCGCTGTCGGCCAGCGCCATGCCGCAGGCGAAGGCCTGGCCGGCCTCGCCGAAGCCGACGAAGCCAACCCGCGGCGCATTCCCGGAAATCTCTGACATTCGCCCCCTCCTCGCGGCGCCTGATCGGGCCAAGTTTCGCAGAGACGCTGCGCCCGGTCCATCCGCTATAGCGTCAGCTTATGCCCCTGCGGCGGTTTCCGAATTGGCTTGGCAGCGGTTTTCGCCGAGAAGGGGAGAAAACGCCCCGGAGGAGGAAACGATGCCCGACCCCAAAACGGCGCTGGTAATCAGCGCCCATGCCGCCGATTTCGTCTGGCGTTGCGGCGGGGCGATCGCGCTGCATGCCGCCAAGGGCTACCAGGTCACCGTGGTCTGCCTGTCGTTCGGCGAGCGGGGCGAAAGCGCGAAGCTGTGGAAAGAGCCCGGCATGACGCTCGACCGGGTGAAGGTGGCACGGCGGATCGAGGCGGAGAAGGCGGCGGCGGCGCTTGGGGTGCATGATCTGATCAGCTTCGATCTGGGCGACTATCCGCTGCGGATGAGCGATGACGACAAATACCGGCTCGTCGATGTGATCCGGGCGGTGCAGCCCGCCTTCATGCTGAGCCATTCGGCCTACGACCCCTACAACACCGACCATATGTTCGCGACCCAGGTGGCGCTGGAATGTCGCTCGATCGCGCAGGCCTGGGGCCACAAGCCGGGCGAGAAGGTGCTGGGGGCGCCGCAGCTCTATCTGTTCGAGCCGCATCAGACCGAGCAGATGGGCTGGAAACCGGACGTTTTCCTGGACGTCACCGAGGTCTGGGAGCGCAAGCGCGCCGCCATCGAATGCATGGCGGGGCAGGAGCATCTGTGGGACTATTACACCCGCGTGGCGCAGAACCGGGCGAACCATTTCCAGCGCAATTCGGGTGGCCAGTCCGGCGGCCGGGCGGCGAAATATGCGGAAGGCTTCCAGTCGGTCTTCCCCAGAACCGTGGATGAGCTCTGATGGAACGCAGCTGCGATATCGCGCATCTGGCGCATGTTGAGATCTATACCGACAAGTTCGAGGAAAGCCTGCATTTCTTCACGCAGATCTATGGGCTTAAGCTATCCGGCCAGGATGCGGGCTCGGCCTATCTGCGGGCTTGGGACGATTACGAGTTCCATACGCTGAAGCTGACCCGCCACCACACCACCGGGGTCGGCCATATCGCCTATCGCTGCGCGTCGCCGGAGGCGCTGGCGCGGCGGGTGGCGGCGATCGAGGCATCGGGCTTCGAGGTGATCGGCTGGGTCGAGGGCGACCTGGGCCATGGCCGGGCCTTCCGCTTCGCCGATCCCTTCGGCCATGTCTTTGAAATCTATTATGACACCCGCTGGTATGCGGCGCAGGAGGCGGCCGAGAAGGCGGCCTTGAAGAACACCGCCTCGGCCTATACCGGGGTGCCGCCGCGGCGGCTCGACCACCTGAACCTGCTGGCCGCGGATGTCACCGAGTTCCGCCGCTTCATGGAAACCTGCCTCGGCAGCCGGGTGACGGAGCTGATCCAGCTCGACAATGGGCGGCTCGGCGGCTGCTGGTTCACGGTGAACAACAAGAGCTACGACCTGGCCTGCACCGAGGAACACGGCGGCGGCCATGGCCGGTTCCACCACATCACCTATGCCACCGACCAGCGCGAAGACATCCTGCGGGCGGCCGATATTTTCCTGCAAAATGGGGTACATATCGAGACCGGGCCGCATAAGCATGCGATCCAGGGCACGTTCTTCCTCTATGTCTGGGAGCCGGCGGGGAACCGGGTGGAACTGGCCAATTCCGGGGCGCGGTTGATCTTGGCGCCGGACTGGGAGCCGGTGGTCTGGACCGAGGCGGACCGCAAGAAGGGCCAGGCCTGGGGGCTGAAGACGATCGAGACCTTCCACACCCACGGCACGCCGCCGGTGAAGAAGGGGGCGTGAGATGAACGTGGTGGTGCAGAACATCGAGCGGGCCGACCCGGCGGTGATCGCGGGGCTGGCCCGCGCCGGGGTGGCGACGGTGCATGAGGCGCAGGGGCGGCGCGGCTGCCTGGCCTCCTACATGCGGCCGATCTACGCCGGGGCGCAGGTGGCGGGATCGGCAGTGACGATCTCGGCCCCGCCGGGCGACAATTGGATGCTGCATGTCGCGATCGAGCAGATCCGGGACGGCGACATCCTCGTGCTCGCGCCGACAAGCCCTTGCGATAACGGCTATTTCGGCGACCTGCTGGCCACCTCGGCGCAGGCGCGGGGTTGCCGGGGGCTGGTCATCGAGGCCGGCGTGCGCGATCTGCGCGACCTGACCGCGATGGGCTTTCCGGTCTGGTCGAAGGCGGTCTCGGCCCAGGGCACGGTGAAGGAGACCTTGGGTTCGGTCAACGTGCCGGTGGTCTGCGCCGGGCAGCTGGTGAACCCGGGCGACGTGGTGGTGGCGGATGACGACGGGGTCGTCGTGGTGGCGCGAGCGGAGGCGGCGGCGGTGCTGAAGGCGGCCGAGGCGCGGCTGGCCGCCGAGGCGGCCAAACGGGCGCGGCTGGCGGCGGGCGAGCTTGGGCTCGACCTCTACGGGATGCGCGCCCGGCTGGCCGAGAAGGGCCTTAAATATGTGTAAAGCCGCCGCCCCGAGATCGCGCGCCACACCGGATTTTGCCGGGCAAGGGGCGGAAAAGGCTGCAAAATCCAAATACCGATTTTGCACCGATTTTGCACCGATTTCACACCGACATGCACCGGCACGGCCGGGCTGAGGGGAGGCGGGGATGGAGGAGGGGATCCGCTGCCTGTGGATGCGGGGGGGCACCTCGAAAGGGGCCTATTTCCTTGCCGCCGACCTGCCCGCCGATCCGGCCGCGCGGGACGCGCTTTTGCTGCGCGTCATGGGCTCGCCCGATCCGCGCCAGATCGACGGGATCGGCGGGGCCGACCCGCTGACCTCGAAGGTGGCGGTGCTGGCGCCCTCTGCCCGGCCCGACGCGGATGTGGACTACCTTTTCCTGCAGGTCTTCGTCGACCAGGCGCTGGTGAGCGACAAGCAGGGCTGCGGCAATATCCTGGCCGGGGTCGGGCCGGCGGCGATCGAGCGAGGACTGGTGGCGGCGCAGGACGGCGAGACGCCGGTGCGCATCCATATGGTGAACACGGGCGAGGTGGCGCTGGCGCGCATCGCCACGCCGGGCGGCCGGGTGAGCTACCGCGGCGCCACCGCGATCGACGGGGTGCCGGGCACCCATGCCGCGGTGCCGCTGATGTTCCAGAACATCGCCGGCTCGATGTGCGGCGCGCTGCTGCCGACCGGCTGCGCGGTGGATGTGATCGACGGCGTCGAGGCGACGCTGATCGACAACGGCATGCCCTGCGTCATCCTGCGGGCCGCCGATTTCGGGCTGACCGGGCGGGAGAGCCGCGAGGAACTGGAGGCGGCGGCTGAGGTGAAGGCGCGGCTGGAGGCGATCCGGCTGCAGGCCGGGCCGATGATGAACCTGGGCGACGTGGCCGCGGCCTCGGTGCCGAAGATGACGCTGGTTGCCCCGCCGGCCTCCGGCGGGACGATCGCCACGCGGAGCTGGATCCCGCATCGGGTCCACGCCTCGATCGGGGTCTTCGCCGCGGTCTCGGTGGCGAGCGCCTGTCTCTTGCCGGGCAGTCCGGCGGCGGCGCTGGCCGTGCGGCCGGCCGACGGGCGGTTCCGTATCGAGCATCCGAGCGGGGCGACCGAGGTGCTGCTGGAGCTTGGTCCGGGGGGGGAGCTGCGGTCGGCCGGGATGCTGCGGACGGCGCGCAAGCTATTCGACGGGGTGGTGTTTCCGGTTCCGGAGTGAGGAT
>JAKAJW010000189.1 GCA_021813645.1 Pseudomonadota bacterium
GCACCACCCGGCCGGCGCCGCCGATCTGGCGCCGACCGCGCCGGCCCGCCAGCGGCTGGCCTATGACGAGTTGCTGGCGCATCAGCTGACCCTGGCGCTTGCGCGCAGCGCGCTGCGCCGGGGCAAGGGCCGGGCGACCCAGGCCGTGGGCGCGTTGCAAGGTCGGGTGCTGGCGGCGCTGCCCTATCGGCCGACCGGGGCGCAGACCCGGGCGGTTGCCGAGATCGCCGCCGATATGGCGTCGGAGTTGCGGATGAACCGGCTGCTGCAGGGCGATGTCGGCTCTGGCAAGACGCTGGTGGCATTCCTGGCGCTGACCCTGGCGGTGGAGGCCGGCGGGCAGGGCGTGATGATGGCCCCGACCGAGATCTTGGCGCGGCAGCACTACGAGGGGCTGCGGCCGCTGGCCGAGATCGCCGGGGTGACGCTGGAGCTGCTGACCGGGCGCGACAAGGGGGCCGAGCGGGCGGCCAAGCTCGCCCGGCTGGCGGCAGGCGAGACCCAGGTGCTGGTCGGCACCCATGCGGTATTCCAGCGTGACGTCGCCTATCACGATCTGCGGCTCGCCGTGGTGGACGAGCAGCACCGGTTCGGCGTCTCGCAGCGGATGGAACTGGCCGAGAAGGGGCCGGCGGCGGACCTGCTGGTGATGACGGCAACACCGATCCCGCGCTCGCTGAGCTTGGCGCAGTTCGGCGATATGGATGTCTCGCTGCTCGACGAGAAGCCGCCCGGGCGCAAGCCGGTGGCGACGGCGCTGATCTCGGCCGGGCGGATGGCCGAGGTGGTGGCGCATTTGCGCCGCGCCATCGCCGAAGGGCGGCAGGCCTATTGGGTCTGCCCGCTGGTCGAGGAAAGCGAGCTGACCGACATGACCGCGGCGGAGGAACGTTTCAAGCGGCTGCGGGCGGAGCTGGGCGAGGGGGTCGTCGGCTTGGTGCATGGCCAGTTGCCGGCGGCCGAGAAGGACGCCGCCATGGCGCGGTTCCAAGCCGGCGAGACCAAGCTGCTGGTGGCGACAACGGCGATCGAGGTGGGGGTCGACGTGCCCAATGCCTCGATCATGGTGGTGGAGCGGGCGGAGAGCTTCGGCCTGGCCCAGTTGCACCAGCTGCGTGGCCGGGTCGGCCGCGGCGCGGTCGAGTCGACCTGCCTGCTGATGTATCAGCCGCCGCTGAGCGAGGCCGGCCAGCGCCGGCTCAGCCTGCTGCGCGAGACCGAGGACGGCTTTCGCATCGCCGAGGAGGATCTGGCGATGCGCGGGGCCGGAGATCTGCTCGGCACGGCGCAGTCCGGCCTGCCGAAGTTCCGTATCGCCGATCTGGAACGGCAGGCGAGCCTGATGGCGGTGGCGCAAAGCGATGCGCGCAAGCTCTTGGCCGAGGACCCGCAGCTGGAGACCCCGCGCGGGCAGGCGGCGCGGGTGCTGCTCTGGCTGATGGAGCAGGAAAAGGCGATCCGGCGGATGGGGGCTGGTTAGTTTTTGTTCACATATGTTCTCAGAAAGTTCTTTACAGGCTGCTGCGCCTATGCGAACAAAAGGGCAACCAAGCGAGGAGATGCCCGATGTTCGCCGAATGGAAAGAGGTTCTGGTTCGCAACGCGCCCGGTCTGGCCGGCAACGCCATGGGGCTGATCGCCTTGGTCGCCATGCTGGTGGTCGGGCTGTCGCTGACCCCGCCCGTCTGAGTTCTGCCTGCGGTCTCTGCCCGGGCGCCTGCATCCGTCCCCGATGTTGCGCGGATCGGCCCCACGATCCGCCGCCAAGCGCCCTGAGACACGCCACTGCCGCCGCCTTCCGCCCGGAAGCGCGGCGGTTTTTTCTGGTGGGTGTGGCCGGCGCGGCGGCAGGCGCCGCGGTCAGGCCATCGGCTGCAGGATTTCCACCTCTTCGCCGCCGCGCAGCGCGGTGTAGAAGCAGGAGCGGCGGTTGGTGTGGCAGGCCGGGCCCTCCTGCTCGACCAGCGCGAGCAGGCAGTCGCGGTCGCAGTCGAGGCGCAGCTCGACCAGCCGCTGGACGTGGCCGGAGGTTTCGCCCTTCACCCAGAAAGCCTGGCGCGAGCGCGACCAATAGGTGACGCGGCCGGTCTCCAGCGTGCGGGCGACGGCCTCGGCGTTCATCCAGGCCAGCATCAGCACATCGCCGTTGCCGGCATCCTGGGCGATCACCGGGATCAGGCCCTGGGAGTCGTAACGAAGCGCGGTGGGGTCGAAGCGCATGGCGTCTCCTTTGCAATTCCGGCCGGCGCCTCTATCTATGGCGCAAGACCGGCGGTGAAAAGTGCCGAGGCTGGCCGCGGGGGCAAGATGAGCGACAGCGATCTGGTGAAACTCTATTCGCAGCGCATCCTGGCGCTGGCGGCGGATATTCCGTTGACCCGGCGGCTCGAACATCCGGATGCGACGGTGAAACGGCGCTCGCCGCTCTGCGGCTCGACCGTGACGGTGGATGTGACGGTTCGCGACGGGCGGATCGCCGACTTCGGCCAGGATGTGAAGGCCTGCGCGCTCGGCCAGGCGGCCGCCTCGGTGGTGGGGCGCCACATCCTCGGCCGCAGCCGCGCCGAGGTGGAGCAGGCACGCGACGAGCTGCGCG
>JAKAJW010000008.1 GCA_021813645.1 Pseudomonadota bacterium
CCACTGGTGTAAGGCGAGGAAAAGCAACCCGGGGGAGGGACTTATGATCGATCTGACCGGCCACTGGGCGGGCTTTCTCTCTATCGCGATCTTCGTGCTGGCCTATATCCTCGTGATCTTCGAGGAATCCACCCAGATGCGGAAGTCGAAGCCCGTGCTGATGGCGGCCGGTCTGATCTGGGGGCTGATCGGCATCGCCTACGCACTGGCCGGCCATCCCGAGGAAGCCCATCGCGCCGTCGCCGACGTGACCGAGGAATATGGCGAGCTGTTCCTCTTCCTCTTGGTCGCCATCACCTATGTGAACACGATGGAAGAGCGCCGGGTGTTCGACGTCCTGCGCTCCAAGCTCGTGCTGCTCGGCCTCAGCTACCGCCAGCTGTTCTGGCTGACCGGGGTGCTTGCCTTCTTCCTCTCCGGCTTGCTGGACAACCTGACCACCTCGCTCGTCATGGGCGCGGTGCTGCTGGCCGTGGGCGCCCAGTCGCCGCGCTTCATCGCCATCGGCTGCGTCTCGATCGTCGTCGCCGCCAATGCCGGCGGCGCTTTCACCCCCTTCGGCGACATCACCACGCTGATGGTCTGGCAGAAGGGCAAGCTCGGCTTCTTCCAGTTCTTCGACCTGCTGATCCCGGCCATCCTGAACTGGGCCGTCCCGGCCTTGATGATGCAGTTCGCGATTCCGAAGGCGCATCCCACCCCGGCGACCGAAACGGTTTCCGCCAAACCCGGTGCCGCCGGCGTCGTGCTGCTCTTCGCCGCCACCATCGTGACTGCGGTCAGCTTCAAGAACTTCCTGCTGCTGCCGCCCGCCATCGGCATGATGACGGGCCTCGGCTACCTGCAGATCTGGTCCTATGTGCTGCAGCGCCGCGGCCGCCGCTACGACGACGACGATATGGTGCTCGACAGCTTCGCCCAGATCGCCCGGGTGGAATGGGACACACTCCTGTTTTTCTTCGGCATCATCTTCGCGGTGGGCGGCCTGGGGGAACTCGGCTATCTCACGCTCTCCTCCAAGGTGCTCTACACCGGCCTCGGCCCGACCGCGGCGAACACCATCGTCGGGCTGCTGTCTTCCATCGTCGACAACATCCCGCTGATGTTCGCGGTGCTGACCATGGACCCCAGCATGTCGCACGGCCAATGGCTGCTGATCACACTCACCTGCGGCGTCGGCGGCTCGATCCTGTCGATCGGCTCAGCCGCCGGGGTTGCGCTGATGGGCCAGGCACATGGCCGCTACACGTTCATGAGCCATCTGAAATGGTCCTGGGCCATTGCGATCGGCTATGCGGTCAGCATCCTCGCCCATCTGATCCTCAACGCCCCGCTGTTCGACAACCCGATCTGACGCGGAGCGCGCGGCCGCAAATTCTTGACCAATCGGTCAAACCTCTTGCACCGACCCAGGCCCCATGCGAGGCTCCGCCCAAAGCTGCGTCGGGAGGAGTCCTTGCAGACCGAAATGACCGTGCAGGCGCCCACCGCGGGCGCCCAGTTGCCGCAAATTGCCCATGCCCGAAATCCCGGCACCCGCCTTGACCTGGATTGGGTGGCTTCGGCGCAGGCGAACACCTCGGCGATCGAGCGGCGGGCCGCCACCCTGCCGGGCCGCCGCTCGGTGAAGAAAGAGTATCAGGCCGCCTGGCTCTGCAAGGCGGTTTCGCTGATCGACCTCACCACGCTTGCCGGCGACGACACCTGGGGCCGGGTGGAGCGGCTCTGCGCCAAGGCGCGCCAGCCGGTCCGCGCCGACCTGCCCGAGGCGCTCGGCATGCAGGGCCTGACCACCGGCGCCGTCTGCGTCTACCATGAGATGGTGGAAACCGCCGTCCGCGCGCTCGAAGGTACGAACATTCCAGTCGCCGCCGTCTCGACCGGGTTCCCCGCCGGCCTCTCGCCCTGGAAGACCCGGCTCGCCGAAATCGTCGAAAGCGTGCAGGCCGGCGCGCGCGAGATCGACATCGTGATCTCCCGCCGCCACGTGCTGACGCAGAACTGGCAGGCGCTCTACGACGAGACCCGCGCCATGCGCGAGGCCTGCGGCGAGGCGCACATGAAGGCGATCCTAGCCACCGGCGAGTTGGGCACGCTGCGCAACGTGGCCCGCGCCAGCCTGGTCTGCATGATGGCCGGCGCCGATTTCATCAAGACCTCGACCGGCAAGGAAGGCGTCAACGCCACCCTCCCCGTCTCGCTCACCATGATCCGCGCCATCCGCGATTATGAGACCGCGACGGGTTTCAAGGTCGGCTACAAGCCGGCCGGCGGGATCTCCAAGGCCAAGGACGCGCTGACCTATCTCGCCCTGCTGAAGGACGAGCTCGGCCTTCCTTGGCTCCAGCCCGACCTCTTCCGCTTCGGCGCCTCTTCGCTGCTCGGCGACATCGAGCGGCAGCTCGAACATTACATCACCGGCCGCTACTCCGCCGCCAACCGCCATCCAATGGGGTAAGCCCATGAACGTCCGCGAGATCTTCGACGCCATGTCCTACGGCCCCGCCCCCGAGTCCGCCGCAGAAGCGATGGCCTGGCTCGACAAGCACGGCCGCCGCTTCGGCGCCTTCATCGACGGCGCTTTCGCCGCCCCGG
>JAKAJW010000387.1 GCA_021813645.1 Pseudomonadota bacterium
CGGCCGCCGGCGAACATCTCGAGCTGGTCGGCCGGCGTGCCGCCGCGGGCGGGGGTGTCGAAGATCGGATCGCCCAGCCGGATCGCGCCGTCGATATCGCCGGCCTCGATGCCGCGGCCGGCCTCCAGCCGGGCATAGAGTCCGCGCAACACCACCGCCGCCTGGGCCCGGGCCGCGCCCGGCCCCATCACCGCCAACTGATTGCCCCGTCGGATGATCTGCACCCCGAGCCCATGCTCGATCTGGGCGAGGTTCCGGTCGAACTGGCCGCAGAGATCGATGAGCAGCCGGTTGTCGGGGAATTCCAGAAGCGTTTCCAACACGTCTTCCGGTCGGGGCGGGGGGGTCAGCGCGGTGATGCCCAATAACGACTCCTTGGCTAAGGGTCACGAGGTCATGGTGGCCCCAAAGGTCACAACGCGCAAGCTATTGTGGAGAAATAAAGACAACGTGACAAAATCGAGCAAATCCGCGCCCGTCTGGCGCCGACTTGCGCAAGGCACGGGCGATGTTTCGCCCGCCGAAACGCAAGAGGGAGGGCAGTGTCCTGCCCTCCCCCGAATGCCTGGCCGGCGGCCCGGCTCAGTTGCTGGCGGCGCGCGCCGGCGCCGGCGGCGCGTTGCAGACCGGCTTGCCGTCCGGCCGCATCCGCGGCGACATGAAGGCGCCGGTGCCCTCGATGAAATACCAGCTCTCGCAGCCCTGCGGGCTGACCCAGATGCCGACGTTCTCGTCCTTGGGATGCGAGAGCGGCACGTCGAACGGGCCACCCACGGCGCCGCTGCAGGCCGAAAGCGTTGCGATGCCGAGAAGGGCAAGCGTCATCTTGAAGTTCATCTGCCTGTCCCTTTCGCTCACTTGTTGCACATCACTTCGACGCGCCGGTTCTGTGCCCGGCCCGCCGCGGTGGCGTTGGAGGCGCGCGGCTCGGTATAGCCGTAGCCCTGCACGCTGCTGACCTTGGCGCCGACCGCCTGGGCGATCGCGGCGACCGCATTGGCGCGCTGATCGGACAGCTGCATGTTGTAGTCATAGCCGCCGACATTGTCGGTATGGCCGGCGATCGCGAAGGAGCTGGCGCCGTTGGTGCGGAAGAAATCCTCCAGCCGGCGGCGGCCGTCCGTGCCGACCGTGGCGCTGCCGGTGGCGAACAGCTGATCGGTCGAGGCCACCAGGCAGGGCGTCGCCGCGGCCGGGCGGCTGCAGGCCACCGTGCCGTCGGACTTGAACATCGGCGTCATGAAGCCCTGCCAGCCGTTGTAGATCGCATAGTGCTGGCAGCCGTCCGGATCGGTCCAGACCGAGGGCTTGGCATTGTCGAGATAGGTCGCATCGGCCTTGGCGCTTTGGGCCAGGCCGGCCACGGCCAGGAAGGCGGCGGCTCCGATCGCGATGGAAGTCAGTCCGGTCCTTACCGGTCGTGTATCAATGGTCATACGCCACCCCTTTTTGCACAACGGCGCGGAACGCCGTCTGCCGTGCGCCCCTCGCCCGACGCGGTGAGTGTCCAACAAAAAGGAAAATTTGTGAAGAATTTCAGGCGGAAAGCGTCAAGAACATGGCGACAGTCCAAGCCTGACAGGCGGATTGTCCGGTGGCACAGATCAATCCTGCGGATTTTTTTCGGCCCCAGGTCGGGACGGCGCTCACATTAAGGCGATTTGAACGTTTCGCCGGCCAGCGAGTTCGGATCCGCCCGCATGATTCGGACCGGCACGACCTGACCGATCAGCGCCTCGGGCGCGCGGGCATGGACCGCCATCAGATGCTCCGACTTGCCGGTGATCTGGCCCGCCATCCGGCCCGGCTTCTCGAACAGCACCGCGACCTCGCGGCCGACCATCGCCTCCTGCGCGGCGCGCTGCTGGCGCGCGATCAGCGCCTGCAGCCGCTGCAGCCGGTCGTCGGCCACCGCCGGCTCCACCGCCGGCTTCTCCGCCGCCGGGGTGCCGGGCCGCGGCGAATATTTGAACGAGAAGGCGGCGCCGTAGCCGACCGCCTCGATCAGCGCCAGCGTCGCCGCGAAATCCGCCTCGGTCTCGCCCGGGAAGCCGACGATGAAATCCGAGGTCAGCAGGATGTCCGGCCGCGCCGCGCGGATCCGCTCGACCAGCCGCAGGTATTGCTCGGCGGTGTGCTTGCGCGCCATCGCCTTCAGGATCCGGTCGGAGCCGGACTGCACCGGCAGATGCAGATAGGGCATCAGCTTGGCCACCTCGCCATGCGCGGCGATCAGGTCGTCGTCCATGTCGTTCGGATGCGAGGTGGTGTAGCGGATCCGTTCCAGCCCATCGATCTCGGCCAGCTGGCGGATCAGCCCGCCGAGCCCGCCCGCCCCGCCATGCCAGGCGTTGACGTTCTGGCCCAGCAGCGTGATCTCGCGCGCGCCCTTGGCCACCAGGTCGCGCGCCTCGGCCAGAAGCCGCGCCTCGGGGCGCGAGACTTCGGCGCCACGGGTATAGGGCACCACGCAGAAGGCGCAGAACTTGTCGCAGCCCTCCTGCACGGTCAGGAAAGCGATCGGGCCGAGGTTGCGCGCCGGCCGTTCCGGCAGATGGTCGAACTTGTCCTCGGCCGGGAAATCGGTG
>JAKAJW010000460.1 GCA_021813645.1 Pseudomonadota bacterium
TCGGTCGCGATCCCGGCCAGCAGGGCCAGGAAATGGCCCATCCAGCGACGGATGGTTTCGGCGTCATAGACATCGGCATTGTAGTCGATGTCGATCCGCAGCCCGTCGCGGCCCTCGGCTGCATTCACGAACAGATCGAAATTGGCGGCCGCCTTCGGGTTCGGCGTGGCACTCACCCGCAGCCCGGCCATCTCGACGGCCTCGGGGCGGCGTTCGAGGTTGAACTGAACCTCGGTCAGCGGCAGCCGGTTCAGCGAGCGGGGCACCGCCAGCTCCCGCACCAGCGTGCCGAAGGTCAGCGCCTGATGCTCGAAGGCCGTCAGCACCGCCTGCCCGGCGCGTTTCAGATGGGCGGCGACCGGTTCGGCCGGGTCGAAGGCCGCGCGCACCGGCAGCAGGTTCACGCAATGGCCGACCAACTGCGTATTCGGTAGGAGCGTCTGCCCCGCGGCAGGCACGCCGATCACCAGATCGCGGGCACCCGACAGCCGGCCGAGCATGATTTGCAGTCCGGCAAAGAGCGTGGCGAACAGCGTGCAGCCCTGGCGCGCGCCCGCCCTGCGCACCGCCTTCAGCGCCTCGGCGTCGAGGTATTCGGTCACCGAAGCGCCGGCAAAGCGCTTGATCGCGGGCCGCGGCCGGTCCTCGGGCAATTCGGGCAGCGCCGGAACATCGGCGAACCGGCCGCGCCAGTAGTCCAGCACCGCCGGCGTCGGCGCCGGCGCTGCTTGACGCGCGTGTTCGGCAAAGGAGGGCGCCGGCGGCAGCGCATCCGGCCGGCCCTCCACCCGCGCCGCGTAGAGCGCGGCGAGATCCTCGAGCAGCAGATTGAACGACCAGCCGTCGACCGCGATGTGATGCGCGGTCAGGATCAGCACATGGCGATCCGCGGCCAGCCGGACGAGCCTGAGCCGAAGCGGGCCGGTTCCGGTGATATCCACCGGCTGCGCCATTTCTTCTGCCACCACCTCGGCCAGCGCCGCGTCCGGATCCGTGGCCGCCGACAGGTCGGCGAAGGCCATTTCCAGCGCCGCCGTCGGGGTGATGTCGAAGCTTTCGCCGGACCGGTCGAACCGCATCCGCAGCGCGTCGTGCCGCGCCACCAGCGCCGTCAGCGCACCTTCCAGCGCGGTTCGGTCCAGCGGCCCGTCGAGTTGCAGCGACAGCCCCTCGTTGAAGCTGGCCGCCGGCCGGTCGCCCAGCTGATGCGTCATCCAGATCTCGCGCTGGCTCTCGGTCAGCGGCACCCGCTGCGGAAATGCCTCGGGCGCCGGCAAGGCGCCAGCGCCGGTCAGGATGCCGACCGCCTGTAGCGCCTCGACTGATTTGGCGAAGGCGGCGAAGACCGCCTCGATATCCGCCTCGCTATGCGCGGTGGTCAGGAAGCCGCAATAGCCGTCGAGCATATGCACCCCTTCCAGCCGCATCAGTGCGAAGAGCAGCGTCGCCCGCGGATCGAGCTGGGTCGCATTGATGACGAACCAGCCGTTGAACTGGCGCACGAAGTCCGGCAGGCCGCGGCTTGCCAGATAGGCGTTCATCCGGGCCGCCAGTGCCGCGGCCCGCGCCGGCACCTCCTGCCAGAGCGCCCGGCCTTCCGCCTCCAGATGGTCGAGCACGGCATCGATCGCGGCCAGCGCCAGCGGATGGCGCACGAAGGTCCCGGCGAAGAAGGTCGGCGCCACTTCCGGCAGGCTGCCGTCGCCATAGGCCCAGGCGCCGCCGTCCAAAGCATCCATGAACCGGCGCCGTCCGGCCAACAGCCCGATCGGCATGCCGCCGCCGACAACCTTGCCATAGGTGGCAAGGTCGGCTTCGATCCCCCAGGCCGCCTGCATCCCGCGGGCCCCGGTGCGGAAGCCGGTCACCACCTCGTCCATCACCAGCGCCGCGCCGCCGGCCTTCGCGATCCCGGCCAGCCGGCGCACGAACTCGGCCGGCTGCAGCTCCGGATGCCGGCTCTGCACCGGCTCAACCACCACCGCGGCGATCTCGCCGACATGCGCCTCGATCCAGGCGAGCGTCTCGTCCGCCCCATAGGGCAGCACCACCATGTTGGCGAGCCCCGAGCGCGGGATACCCGGCGCCACCGGCAGCGCCCCGGGTTCGCCCCGGGCCCGGCCGCGCACCAGCACCTCGTCGAACTGGCCGTGATAGTCGTTGCCGAAGACGACGACCTTCTCGCGGCCGGTCACCGTCCGCGCCACCCGCATCGCCGCCATCACGGCTTCCGATCCGGTGTTGCAGAAGGTCACCCGCTCATGGCCGAGAAAGCCGGCCAGCCGCTGTGCCACCGGCCCGGCCAGATCGGCTTGCGGCCCAATGGCATAGCCCTTCTCGAGCTGTGCCGCCACCGCGCGCGAGACGAACTCCGGCGAATGGCCGAAGGCGGTCTGGCCGAAGCCGTTGACCAGATCGACGAAGCGGTTGCCGTCCAGATCCCAAATATGGGCCCCCTTCGACCGCTCGGCGACGATCGGGAAGGTCAGCTCCTTCCAGTCCGGATGGAAGCCCGCCGCGCTGCGCGGATCGGCCAGCACCGCGCGGTAGGCCGCGGTATAGGCCTTGGATTTGGC
>JAKAJW010000101.1 GCA_021813645.1 Pseudomonadota bacterium
CATGGTAGCTCTCGGTCCATTGCTCGGGGTTCTCGAGATCGCGCAGCAGCGCCCATTGGCGTGCCCCATCGCGGATCCGAATCCGCCGGCGCTTACGCATAAGCACCAGGAATTCCTCGACATTCTCCTGCGCGATCTCATAGTCGATCATCACCATGATCGGCCCCGATCGCGCCCGCAAGTCCAGCCGCAGCGCCGGCTCGCGCCAGACCCCGAGCGGATCGAGGTCGAGGTTGGCATATTCGGCAAGGCCAAGCCAACGGCCCGCGAAGACGCCGATCAGCAGCACGGCGCCCGAGACCGCCAGCGAGAACACCGGCCCGTAGCCGTCCGAGATCACGCCCCAAAGCCAGCTGCCCGCCGCCATCCCGCCGAAGGTCGCCGTCTGGTAAAAGGACAGCGCCCGCCCCACCACCCAGCGCGGCGTCGACAGCTGCACCGTCACATTGAACAGCGACAAAGCCAGCACCCAGCAACCGCCGCAGACCAGCAGCGCCACCGCACTGGTCGCCATCGTCCGGCTTTGCGATAACCCCTCGACACCAATGGAAAATCCCAGGAACGCCAGGCGCACCAGCGTCTCGTTCTTGACTTTGGCGGACAGCCGCGAACTGACCAGAACGCCGCCGATCGCCCCCAAGCCGAAGGCGCCCAGCAACACGCCATAGGTGACGGCCGTGCCCTTCAGCACATCCGCCGCCACCACCGGCAGCAGCGCCAGAACCGACGAGGCGGCCATCCCGAACAGCGCGCCGCGCGCCATCACCCGCATCAGCGCCGGCGACATCGAGACATAGCGCAAGCCCGCCGACAGCGCCGGGCCCAGGCTCTCCCGCGGGAGCCGCTGCTCGCGCTTGAGCGGCTTCCAGAGCACCAGCGCCCAGACCAGCGCGACATAGCTCACCGCATTGACGCCAAAGGCCGCCCCCGCCCCCGCCGCCGCCACGATCGCCCCGCCGAGCGCCGGCCCGATTGAGCGCATTAGGTTGAATCCCATCGAATTCAGCCCGACCGCGCCGCGGACCTCGTCGCGCGGCACGACATCGCCAACCGAAGCCTGCCAAGACGGATTGTAGAGCGCGCCGCCTGCGCCGATCAGGAAGGTGAAGATCAGGATCACCCAGGGCGTCACCAGGCCGGCATAGGCCATCGCCGCCAGCACGCCCGAGGCCAGCAGCATGAAGACCTGCGCCCAGATCATGATCTGCCGGCGGTCGAAATTGTCCGCTAGCGCCCCGGCCAGCAGAGAAAACGCCATGTAGGGTAATACGTTGGCAGCCTGCACAAGGGCGACCATGCCGTTCGAGGCGGCCAGTTCGGTCATCAGCCAGCCGGCGCCGACCCCCTGGATCAGGCTGCCGAGGTTGGAGATGTTGGAGCCGATCCAGAGCTGCCGGAAGGTCCGGTTGGCCAGCGGTTGCAGCACGCCCTGACGCTTGTTCTCCCTGGTCTCCAGATCCATCGCCCGCCTCCGTCGCGACGATATGACGCCGCGGCTCGGGAAAGCTCAACCCCCTTCGGCCCGGCGCGGCGGCCGATACGGGCACCCTTGCCGGCCCAGGCGAAATCCGCTTACCTGCCGCCATGCCAGGCCCCCGTTTCACGCCCCTTGCCGACAGCCTTCCCGCCACTGTGCCCTTCGTCGGCCCGGAGGCCCAGGAGCGGGCCCAGGGCCAACCGTTCCGGGCCCGGCTCGGCGCCAATGAATCGGTCTTCGGCCCCTCGCCCAAGGCCATCGCCGCGATGCAGGCCGCCGCGTCGGAGGTCTGGATGTATGGCGATCCCGAGAACCACGACCTGCGCGCCGCGCTTGCCGCCCACCACGGCGTGGCCCCGGCGAATGTCATGGTCGGCGAGGGCATCGACGGGCTGCTCGGCTATCTGGTGCGGCTGACCGTCGGGTCCGGCGATCCGGTGGTGACCTCCGCCGGCGCCTATCCCACCTTCAACTTCCACGTCGCGGGCTTCGGCGGCACGCTCCATACCGTTCCCTATCGCGGCGACAGCGAAGACCCCAAGGCGCTGATCGCCCGCGCCGCCGGCGCAAAGCTTATCTATCTGGCAAATCCCGATAATCCGATGGGCAGCTGGCACCCGGCCGAGGTCGTCCAGGCCACCATCGCGGCAGTGCCCGAGGGCAGCCTGCTGGTGCTGGACGAGGCCTATATCGACCTCGCCCCCGAAGGCACCGCGCCGCCGATCGACCCGGAAGACGCGCGGGTGATCCGGCTGCGCACCTTCTCCAAGGGCTATGGCATGGCCGGCGCCCGAGTCGGCTATGCGATCGCCGCCGCGCCGCTGATCGCCGCATTCGACAAGGTGCGCAACCATTTCGGCATGCCGCGCATCTCGCAGGCCGGGGCGTTGGCCGCGCTGGCCGACCAGAGCTATCTTTCTGAGGTGAAAGAGAAAGTCATCCAGGCGCGCGCACGAATTGCGGCAATTGCCAGGGCCAACGGGCTTGTTCCCCTGCCCTCGGCGACCAATTTCGTCACCCTCGACTGCGGCCGCGACGGCGCCTTTGCGCGCCGCCTGCTGCAGGCGCTGGCGGCGCGCGGCATCTTCGTGCGCAAGCC
>JAKAJW010000326.1 GCA_021813645.1 Pseudomonadota bacterium
CTTCAACAGCACGCGCGAGAACGGCCGCAGCACGTCCTTCGCCGATTCCATGCCATGCTTGATCGCCACTTCGCGCATGATCATCACAAGGCCGCCCGGCGAGTTCTCGAAGGGGCAGCGCGCGGCGCAGGTGTAGCACTGGGCGCAGGCCCAGATCTTTTCCTGCATCGCGTCGTAGATGCCTTCGAGATTCTCGGTCCAGAGCAGCTGGACGATCTCGCGCGGCGAGTAGTCGTAGTAATGGGCGGAGGGGCAGGTTGCCGTGCAGATGCCGCAGTTCAGGCAGCCGTGAATCTCCGAGGGATAGACCGCATGGGTGCGGATATCCTCGAAGATCTCCTCGAGCTTCTCATAAGGAATCACCGGCTTTTCCGACACCGGGTCGGAAATCGGCGGATTGGGCAGCTGCACGTGCGCGTTCATTTAAGCCTCCCCGCGGAAACGCCTGGATCAGTAGGTGAGGACCTTGGCGTCGTCGTCTTCCATAATCGACTCGATCACCTTGGCGCCGCCGACAATGCCTTCGCACTCCGGGATCAGGTCGTTCTCGGTCATGTCGAACAGATCGAGGTTCGGCGAGCAGCAGTAGAACTTCGCCCCGGCCTCGTGCGCGTCCTTGATGAAGTCGTAGACGGTCTTGGGCGAGCCCGGCTTCACCACCAGCTTCTCGGCCACGCCCTTCTTCATCAGCGAGCCGGCGGTGGCGGTGCAGATCACCTCGACCTCGTAATCCATCGCCGCAGCGACGGTGGCTTGAAAGAAGGGGGCACCGAGTTCCTCGCCGTTGCGGGGGTCGGTGTTGACCATCACGATGATGAGTTTGCTCGCCACGTCTGTCTCCTTGTGGGCTGGGTCCGCCTTGGAACTTTACGGTCCCGACTGCCGCATACCCGGTTTCGAATATATGCAAAGATAGCGATACATGTCGAGATTGGAATGTTCAATCCTCGACGATCGGCAAAAGTTCACATTAGTCCACTATGGCGCGAGAGGCCGACCATCAGCCCGGTCAGCGCCTCGGCTAGTTCCGCCTGCACGTCACCGAGCAGTCGCAGCGAAGTCGCCACATCCTCGGGCGTGTCGGCAAACTCCATGATAAGATCTTCCATCATCCCGCGTTTCGCACCGGGATGGCCAAGGAAGCCGACGCTGTTGGCGCCGATTCCGAAGATGGCCGCCTCGCCGTTTTCTGCGGTTGCGAAGATCTCGGCATCCTTCGGCGGCACCGGTCGGTCGCGCAGATAGGCGGCGATCGGGAAGCTCTCCGGCAGCATCCCCCCGAGGGCATCGGGCCGCGTGGTATGCGCGCGCGTGACTTCGAATCGCAGTGGCGCCTCCTCCGCGCCGCCGCCGGCGGCCGTCGAGAGAATCACCGCGCCAAGTTCGATGCCGACCACCGGCAGGCCAGCATCGAGAAAGGCGCGCGTCAGGCGCAGCTCGTGTCCAGCCGAGGGCAGCAGATGGCCCGAGACCAAGCCGTAGGGGCCGCCGCCGAGCAGGATCAGCCCGTCGAAGCCGTCCGGGCTGGCGGGCAGGGTGCCGCCATGGGTGAAGGGGCGCTTGTAGGCAAAACGGATGTTGCGGCCTTCGAAATGGTCCTCGATCAGGCCCAGATATTCCGCTTCCGTATGTTGGATGACGCAAATAGTCTTCATGTCGCTTTCCGGGACTTAGTGAGGAAGGGCCGCGAGGATCGCCGTGGCGATGTCGGCGGACGTGATGCCGGGCAATTCCACCGGCTCCTTGGCCAGGAAGGCCGCGATCGCCGCCTCCAGCGCCGCTTGGTCGAGGGCAGTGCCCCGCAAGGCGCTGGCGAGCCGGTCGATGCCCTCCGGCGGCAGGCAGGTGAAGTCGCCCGAAACCACGAGATCGGCGATACGCCCCTCGCGCTCCAGCAGGTTCACCCGGACTAGCCCGCCTGGCGCCTTGTGCGCGCTTTCGGTCAGATGGGTGTCGGCCGCGATCTTGACGCCGAGGGCGACCAGCTTGCGCGCCTGGACATCGGTCCAGTCGGGCGCGCTGAGCCGGTCCGCCGCCGCCGCGATCGCCGCCTCTTCCGCGTCGCTCGGGCGGTCGGGTTCAGGCGTGACGCCCAGGACCGCCGCGCAATGGAAAAGGAAGCGGTCGATCAGGGCGGCGCGGCTCGGCGGTTCGGCGAGTTCCTTCGCCATGGTCGTCATATAGTCGTCGAGCGTCTGCCGCAGCTTGTCGCGGAATTTCTCCGAGGGAACCTTCAGGCAGCGCGCCATCTCGGCGGTGTTGAAGTCGAACATGAAGGAGCCGACCATCACCGTCGCTTCGCCGATCGAGGCCGCGCCGGTGCCGCCGATCTTGCGGCCGTTCACCTGGATGTCGTTCACCGGCCGATAGACCGCGTCCACCCCGAAGTCACGGTAGGTGCGCAGCACCGGCTCGATGAAGCGCGGGTAGAGATTGACCGCAAATTCCGGGGCTTTCTTCCGCGGGTAGATGAAATGGGTGAAAAGCTGGCCGCCATCGAGATAGACCGCGCCGCCGCCCACCTGCCGCCGGATGATCGGCAAGCCCTGGGCGGCGCAATAGGCGGCATCCACTTC
>JAKAJW010000137.1 GCA_021813645.1 Pseudomonadota bacterium
CCCGCCATGGACGCGCGGGTGCAGCGTCTTGACGCGGCCGTCCATCATCTCGGGAAAGCCGGTCACCTCGGCGACGTCGCGGACCGAGAGGCCGGCGGCGCGCAATTCGCCGGCGCTGCCGCCGGTGGACAGCAGCTCCACCCCCCGCGCCGCAAGCGCCTGGGCGAAGGCGATCAGCCCGGTCTTGTCGGAGACCGAGATCAGCGCGCGGCGGATCGGCAGCAGGTCGGGCATCGGGCGGCATCCTCTGTCGGTTGGGGTTGGCCCGTCATTCGGTCAGTCTCGCGTCGAGGTCAAGGTCGCGGATCGCCACCGGGGTGATCTCGGCCTTGGCGAGGGTCCATTGCAGCTGGGTCGCCTGCCGGAGGACTTCGGCGCGCAGCACGATCTGCTGGGTCGCCCGCGGCTTCAGGCGGCGCTGCTCGAGAAAGACGGAAGGTTCAAGCGCGAGCTCGGCCGGGCCGACGAAGCGGAACACCCAGAGCTCGCCCGACTTCAGCGCCAGCGAGACGGCGGTGCCGCCAAGATCGACGGCGGCGTCGACATCCGGATGCAGGTGGAACCGCAGCGTGAAGCGCACCGGCATCCCGCCCCCCGTGAGGATGGCCAGCCGCGCTTCCTCGGCCTCGGTCAGCGCGCCGAGCGTGTCCTCGCCGGCCAGCGTGCGGCCGTCGGCGGAGAGGTAGAGCGCGCGCATATGGGTCAGGCCGTGGCTGGCGATATAGCCGGAGTGGCCGGCGATCAGGCTGACCCCCTCGGGGCTGGTCGCCTCGCGGAAATGGATCACCTGCGCCCGATCCAGCAAGGGTTCCAGCAGCGTGCCGCCGGGCACCGCGGTCGGCGGGCCGAGGCGCGAGGAAGAGAAGCCCTCGATGGCGAGGGTGGAATGCGAGGGCGTCGCCCGGCCCGCGCGCCGCCATTCGGCGCCGAACGGGGCGCCCGAGCCGCAGTTGACCACCAGCGGCCGGCGGCCGGAGGTGAGTTCGAAGGCCAGTGTCGAGGCATGGGCGTTGCCCGAGGCCGCTCCCGCCGGCGGCGCCGCCAGATCGACGATGACGCTGGTGCGCCCGCCGGAGAGCCGGGCGAAGCCCATGGCGAGCCCGCCCGGCGGCGCGGCGCGCACCCCCGAGGCGGCAAGAGCGTGATCGAGCCGGCCGTCCAGCCCGCGCCCGCCGCCGTGGAACCGGGCCAGCCCGCCGTCGGAATGGCGCAAGGCGCGCAGCGTCGGCGCGATCCGCTCGATCGCCGCCTGATGCGGGCGCGGCGCCACCCTTCCGGCCTCGGCCAGCGCCTGGGCGGCCCAGGTGAGCAAGGTGAAGACCTCCAGCAGCTCTTCGGGGTTGCGGGTCGGAATACCGCCGCCCGCGTCGATCCGCTCGGAGCATTCGCGCGCCAGCGCCGCGGTGGCCGGCGCCACGTGGCCCTCCATCCCGGTCAGCGCCAGCCCGGCCGAGATCAGCCCGGTCAGCGCTTCGAAACGCGGCAGGCCGGGCAGCGCCGCCTGCCAGCGGCGGGACAGGAAGATGGTCTGCTGGGCGAGGCTGCGGAAATAGGCATCCGTGGCCGCGCGCGGCTGGCCGGACAGCAAGAACAGCGCGTGGTTGATCCAGCGGATCAGCCGGCGGCCGGTCAGGTCCGGGGTCCAGCCGGGGCCGCGGCCGCGGCCGTAGCGGGCGATCCAGTCGAACACCCAGGCCTGCGCCCGGCTTCGCGCCGCGGCGTCGCCGACGGCGGCGAGGTCGTCGAGCCAGGCGAAGCCGTGCAGCGCCTCGGCGAAGGCCGGATCGGGCGTCGGCAGATCCCAGATGCCCTGGTCGGGCGCTTCGATCAGATGGCCCGCGAAGAGGAAATTGCCGGCGATCAGCTGGCGACCGCGGGCGTAGCTGCCGATCGTGCGCGGCTCGGGCTGCGAGACGAAGCCGGTGGCCGGCCGCGCCCAGGTCGCCCGGCGGGCCTGCCAGCGGTTCAGCCAATCCGCCTTGCGCAGCGTCCAACCGCCGTCCTGCCGTCCGTCCGCCGTGCCGCCGATATCCATGCGCTGAATGCCGTTCCTGCCCGGAGCCTGTCCCGACCCGCGGGCGGAACCATAGCCGCGCCCCCCGGGCCTGTCACCGGCAAATGCCGGGGCAATACCGGTGTCGGCGGCCCGTGTTGCCGGTCGGATGCGGGCTCAGGTGGGCCGGCGCAGCGCGGCCATGAAGAAGCCGTCGATGCCGCCCCGCTCGGCCCAATGGTCCGGCCGCGTGCGCAGCCCGCCTGCCGGCGCGCGCCAGGCCTCGGGCACGCCCGGCGGCAGGATATCGTCGAGGATGAGGCCGGGATGGCGCGCCAGCGCGGCGGCGAGCTGTCCCTCGCCCTCCGCCGGCAGCAGCGAGCAGGTGCAGAAGACGAGCCGCCCGCCGGGCCGCAGCAGCGACAGCGCGCGGTCGATCAGCCGGGCCTGCAGCGCGACCAGTTGCGCGATCTCGGCGCCGGTCTTGACGAAGGGCAGGTCGGGGTGGCGGCGGATCGTGCCGGTGGCGCTGCAGGGGGCGTCGAGCAGGATGGCGTCGAAGGGGGCGGCTTACCCTC
>JAKAJW010000442.1 GCA_021813645.1 Pseudomonadota bacterium
AGCACGGCCGCCGCTTCGGCGCCTTCATCGACGGCGCTTTCGCCGCCCCGGGCGACACTTTCGCCACCCGGAACCCGGCGACCGGCGAAGAGCTGGCGCAGATCACCCAGGGCAGTGCGACGGATATCGAACGCGCCGTCGCCGCCGCCCGCCGCGCCCAGCCGAAATGGGCCAAGCTGCCGGGCTTCGAGCGCGCCAAGTATCTCTATGCATTGGCCCGGCTGGTGCAGAAGCATTCCCGCCTCTTCGCCACGCTCGAAACGCTCGACAACGGCAAGCCGATCCGCGAGAGCCGCGACATCGACATCCCCCTGGTGGCGCGGCATTTTTACTACCACGCCGGCCTCGCCCAACTCCTGGAGGCCGAGCAGCCGGGCATGGACCCGCTCGGCGTCTGCGGCCAGATCATCCCCTGGAACTTCCCGCTGCTGATGCTGGCCTGGAAGGTCGCCCCGGCGCTCGCCGCAGGCAACACCGTGGTGTTGAAGCCCGCCGAATACACGCCGCTCACCGCTCTCCTCTTCGCCGAGATCAGCCGCGAGGCCGGCCTGCCGAAGGGCGTGCTCAACATCGTCACCGGCGACGGCGCCACCGGCCAAGCCCTCACCGCGGCCCCGGTCGACAAGATCGCCTTCACCGGCTCGACTGAGGTCGGCCGCCGGATCCGCGAGGCCACCGCCGGCCGCGGCATCGCGCTGACGCTCGAGTTGGGCGGCAAGTCGCCCTACATCGTCTTCGACGACGCCGATCTCGACAGCGCCGTCGAGGGGCTCGTCGACGCGATCTGGTTCAACCAGGGCCAGGTCTGCTGCGCCGGCTCGCGGCTGCTGGTGCAGGAAGGCGTCGCCCCCCGCTTCTACGAGAAGCTGAAGCGGCGGATGGACGGGCTGCGCCTCGGCGACCCGCTCGACAAATGCATCGACGTCGGCGCCGTGGTCGATCCCGTCCAGCTCGCCGCGATCACCGCGATGGTCGAGGGCTCGAACGAAGGCGAGGTCTACCGCGCCGCCACCCCGGTTCCCGCCGGCTGCTTCTACCCGCCGACACTCATCACCGGCCTCTCGCCGGCGGCCCGGCTCATGCAAGAGGAAATCTTCGGTCCGGTTCTCGTCGCGATGACCTTCCGCACCCCCGCCGAAGCGGCGGAGCTGGCCAACAACACCCGCTACGGCCTCGCCGCCTCGGTCTGGACCGAGAACGTCAATCTCGCCCTCGACATGGCGCCGAAGATCAAGGCGGGCGTCGTCTGGGTGAACGGCACCAACATGTTCGACGCCGCCGCCGGCTTCGGCGGCATCCGCGAATCTGGCTTCGGCCGCGAGGGCGGCTGGGAGGGCCTCCTGGCCTATCTCAAGCCCGCCGCGAAGACCAAGCCCGCCACCGCCATCGCCCCGACGCCGGAACCCGCCAACCCCGAGGCCCCCGGCCTTGACCGCACCGCCAAGCTCTACATCGGCGGAAAGCAGGCCCGCCCCGACGGCGGCTATTCCCGCGCCGTCTGGTCGCCGAAGGGCGCGCTGCTCGGTCATGTCGGGCTCGGCAACCGCAAGGACATCCGCAACGCGGTCGAAGCCGCCCATGCCGCCAAAGGCTGGGCCAAGGCCACCGGCCATGCCCGCGCCCAGGTGATCTACTATGTCGCCGAGAACCTCTCCGCCCGCGCCGAAGAATTCGCCGCCCGACTGCAGGCGCTGACCGGCCGGCCCGGCAAGGCCGAGGTCGAGGCCGCGATCCGCCGCCTCTTCAGCTATGCCGCCTGGGCCGACAAGTTCGATGGCGCGGCAAAATCGGTGCCGCTGCGCGGCGTTGCGCTGGCGATGAACGAACCGGTCGGGGTGATCGGCGCGCTCTGCCCCGACGAGGCGCCGCTTCTCGGCCTCGTGTCGATCCTGGCCCCGGCCATCGCCATGGGCAATGCGGTGGTTCTGGTGCCCTCGCATCCCTATCCGCTCGCCGCGACCGACTTCTACCAGGTGCTCGACACCTCCGACGTTCCGGCCGGGGTGGTCAATATCGTCACCGGCGATCCGGCCGAGCTGGCCAAGGCCCTGGCCGGCCACATGGATGTCGATGCGGTCTGGTCCTTCGCCGGCGCCAACCTCTCGGCGGCGATCGAGCGCGAGAGCGCGGCGAACCTCAAGCGCACCTGGGTCAACAACGGCCGCAGCCGCGACTGGCTGGGCCGCGAAGGCGAGGGCCGCGAATTCCTGCGTCAGGCGACCGAGGTGAAGACGGTCTGGGTGCCCTACGGCGAATGAGGCCGCAGGGCGCCAGTCAGCGCGCCGGTTAGGACGCCGCGCCGCCGCGCGCTTCGGCGCGCAGGTCGCGGGCCAGGGCCTGCAACCGCTCGAAGGCGCCGAACCGCGCCGCGTGCCGTTCCGCCAGCGCGCCGCCCGCCGGCACATAGCGCCGCCCGGGGCGGGACATCGCTGCCATCGCCGCCGGCACATCGGCGAACCGGCCGCCCGCCACCGCGCCCAGGATCGCCGCGCCAAGCAGCACCGGCTCGTCCGACTGCGTCGCCACCACCGGCACCCCGCAGGCGTCGGCCAGCACCGCCTTCACCGGC
>JAKAJW010000121.1 GCA_021813645.1 Pseudomonadota bacterium
CTTCTTCGTCGGCGTCTCGGATGGGATCATCCAGGCCGCGAAGGTCGACGGCGCCGGTTTCTTCGGCATCTTCGCCAAGGTGGTTCTGCCGATGTCGCTGCCCGCGATCGTGGTCACGGTGATCTGGCAGTTCACCCAGATCTGGAACGATTTCCTGTTCGGCGTCGCCTTCACCATCGGCGACAGCAATCCGGTGACCGTGGCGCTGAACAACGTGGTCAACACCTCGACCGGCGTGAAGGAATACAATGTCGACATGGCCGCCGCCGTTATCGCGGCGCTGCCGACGCTGGCCGTCTATGTGGTGGCCGGCGCCTATTTCGTTCGCGGTCTGTCGGCTGGGGCAGTGAAAGGGTAGGCATGGCGGCGGGAATTTCTCTGCATGGCGTCACCAAGCGCTTCGGTGCGAACGAGGTGATCAAGGCGCTCGACCTCGACATCAGGCCGGGCGAGTTCATGGTGCTGGTCGGCCCCTCCGGCTGCGGCAAGTCCACATTGCTCAACCTCATCGCCGGTCTGGAAACGGTCAGCGCAGGGCATATCGAAATCGGTGGCGCCCGGGTGGACGACGTGCCGCCGCGGGACCGGGACATCGCCATGGTGTTCCAGTCCTACGCACTCTATCCGACCAAGACCGTACGCGAGAACATCACCTTCGGGATGCAGACGCGCCACATTCCGAAACGGGAACAAGACGCCGCCGTGCATGAGTTCAGCACGCTGCTGCAGATTCACCCCTATCTCGAGCGCAAGCCAGGCCAACTCTCGGGCGGCCAGCGCCAGCGGGTGGCGATGGGGCGGGCATTGGTGCGCAAGCCCGAGGTCTTCCTGTTCGACGAGCCGCTGTCCAATCTCGACGCCAAGCTGCGCATCGAGATGCGGACAGAGATCAAGAAGCTGCATCAGCGGCTGGGCAAGACGGTCGTCTACGTGACCCATGACCAGATCGAGGCGATGACCCTCGCAACCCGCATTGCGGTCATGGACAACGGCCAAATCCGCCAAATCGACGAACCCGCGACGATCTATGACGATCCTGGCGATCTCTTCGTCGCGGGCTTCATGGGCTCGCCGCCGATGAACATGGTGCCGGGGCGGCTGCGGCGCGCAGCCGGGCTGGCGGTCGAGGTCGCCGATCCGGCCGCCGGGCCGCTGCGTTTTCCGCTGCCGGCGCGGATCGCCGAACGGGTGCAGGCGGCCGATGGCCACGAGGTCGTCCTCGGGCTGCGCCCCGAGTCGATCTTCATGGCCGGCACCGAACTGCCGGGGCCCGATCGCTTCCTGTTCGAGCGGCCGGTCGAGGTGGTGGAACCGACCGGCCCGGACACGATGATCGTCTTTGCCATTGGGGACACGGAAATGATCGCACGCGTGCGGCCGGAGGATGCACGGCCGTCCGGCACCCCGTTCCGGTTCGAGGTGGACATGAGCAAGGCGAAGCTGTTCGACGCGGGCACCGAACTGCGACTGTGAACCGAGACCGGCGCCACGCGCTGGGTCGCTTTCTCGCGCGCCAACGCGGCGACGATCCGCCCGCGCCGCCCGCTTTCCAAGAGCCAGCTTACCCGTTCCCCCGCGCGGTCTTCGCCCCGGTCGCGCCACCGGCCGGACGTGAACCGGGCCGCGCTGACAGCTCCACGTAGCGGCGTTTCGCGGCGGGTCCGTGCCCTGCCCGCCCAGCCGCTGCCGTTCCAGCGTCGCCCGCCCCGGCCCTGTCAGCTAGGCCGGCGGCGCGCGATCCGGCGCAGGAAGCGGCAAGGAAAATGTGAAGGTCGCCCCTTCCCCGGGCTGGCTCTCGACGCGGATCCGGCCGCCATGGGCCTCGACGATCCGCTTCGTGATGGCGAGACCCAGGCCGGTGCTTTTCTCGCCGGCGGTGGGTGTCGAGCTCAGCTTTTCGAAGGGCATGAACAGCCGCGCCAGATCGCCCGGCTGGATCCCCTGGCCGAAGTCGCGCACCGCCAATTCTAGGCAAGTGCCGGCCCGCCTAAGCGTGGCCTCGACGGTGCTTCCCCGGCCGGAATATTTGACCGCGTTGGTCAGAAGATTGTCGATCGCTTGGCCGATCCGGTCGGGGTCGAAGTCGAGTTCCGGGTTGTCGTCCACCGCGCAGGTGAGGCGAATGCCCTTTTCCTCCGCGTTGATCGCGACGAGAGCGATCCGCTCCTTCAACAGCGCCCCCAGATCGCCCGGATGCGCCTTCAGCTTGAACTGGCTGCTTTCGATCGCCGAGACGTCCAGAAGGTCGTTCAAAAGCGCCAGCATCTGATCGCTGGTCCGCGATATCATTTCCAAGAACTTCGCCTTCTTGGCATCCTCCAGATCGAGCTTGAGGATCATGTTGGCCAAGCCATGGATGGCGGCGATCGGGTTGCGCAGGTCATGCGCCGCCATGCCGAGGAAGCGGTTCTTGACCTCGTTGAGGTCGCGCAGTTTCTCCTCGACCCGCTTCAGCCTGGTCACGTCGTTGAACGCGAAGAGCAGCAGATCCTCGTCTTCGACCGGGATCGGCGCAAGCGAGGCGAGCCCCCATAGGACCGTGTCGTTTTTTCCGCGCAGACGCAGCTCG
>JAKAJW010000249.1 GCA_021813645.1 Pseudomonadota bacterium
CTCTACCTCGTCCCCGCCAATCCGACGCTGGCCGAGATCGGCGAGCGGCTCGGCATCACCCCCCAGGCGGTCGGCTATCGGCTGGCCGGCGCCGGGGCGACGCGGCTGCGCAAGGCGCTGGCCGACTGGGAGGCGGCGGTCGATCTCGCCGCATTGGGGGGACCATGACCGCAACCCTGGCCGCGCTGCTGCTGGCCCATGCCCTGGCCGATTTCGTCCTGCAGACCGCCCGGATCGCCGCCGGCAAGGCGCAGCGCCAACCCTGGCCCTTCGCCCAGCATATCCTCGCGGTGCTGGCGACGGCGCTGTTCTGCCTGGCGCCGCTGCAGCCGGCGGCGGCGCTGCCGCTCGTCCTACTGACCCTCGGCCATGCCGCGATCGACCTCGCCAAAAGCTTCCTGCCCGCCACGCTGCGCTGGTTCCTGATCGACCAGGCGGCGCATCTGGCCCTGATCGCCACGCTGGCCGCGCTCTGGCCCGGGCTTTGGGCGGCCGGCGCCTGGGCCGCCCTCCCCGCCCTGCCCTGGATCATGGCGCTGCTCGCCGGGCTGATCCTGGCGACCCGGGCCGGCGGCTTCGCCATCGGCCTGCTGATGCGGCCCTGGGTCGAGGAGATGCGCCAGGCACCGGGCGCGCCGGCCGAGGGGGCGGCCAGCCTGACCCATGGCGGGCTGGTCATCGGGCTGCTGGAACGCGGCTTGATCTACCTGCTGATCGTGGTGAACCAGCCGGCCGGCATCGGCTTCCTGATCGCCGCCAAATCGGTGCTGCGGTTCGAAAGCGCCCGCGACCTGCGCGCCGGCGAATATGTCATCATCGGCACGCTCGCCTCCTTCGGCTGGGCGCTGATCGCTGGCTATGGCGCCCGGGCGCTCGCGCTCGCCCTTGGATTTCCTGGCGTGACGCCATAAATTGAAGCGGCACGAAGGAGAGACCCCATGTTCGGCATTCCCGGCAAGCAGGCCGTCACCATGACTCCCGCCGCGGCGAAGCAGATCGCCCGGCTGATGGCGCGCGACAATGTGCAGGGCCTGCGCATCGGCGTGAAGAAGGGCGGTTGCGCCGGCATGGAATACACGATGGATTTCGCCGCCACGGTCGATCCGATGGACGAGGTGGTGGAACAGGACGGCGCCCGGGTGATGATCGCGCCGATGGCGCAGATGTTCCTGTTCGGCACCGAGATCGACTATGAGACCACGCTGATCGACTCGGGCTTCCGCTTCAAGAACCCGAATGTGGTGGAAAGCTGCGGCTGCGGCGAATCGGTGAAGTTCCGCGACCAGGACACCCCGGCCTGAGCGCGCGCCCATTGCGCTGAAATTGCACGTTTCCCCGCGCCGCGCGATGGTCTAGCCTAGCCGCGGCTAGGGAGGATTGGATGCGCCGCAAGCTCGCCGCCGGAAACTGGAAGATGAACGGCCTCACGGCCTCGCTGGTCGAGATCGAGAAGCTGCTCGAAACCCACCCCGATCCCGGCTGCGAGATGCTGATCTGCCCCCCCGCGACGCTGATCGCGCAGGTGGCCTGGCGCTGCCGCAACAAGCATCTCAAGATCGGCGCGCAGGACTGCCACTGGGAGGCCGCCGGCGCCCATACCGGCGACATCTCGGCGCCGATGCTGGCCGATGCCGGGGCGAGCTATGTCATCCTCGGCCATTCAGAGCGCCGCACCGACCATGAAGAGACCGATGCCGAGATTGCCGCCAAGACCGAGGCCGCCTGGGCGGCCGGGCTGACCGCGATCGTCTGCGTCGGCGAGAGCGAACGGCAGCGCGATCTCGGCACCGCCTTGCCGGTGGTCGGCGGCCAACTTGACACCTCGCTGCCCGCCGGCTGCACCGGCGAAAACCTCGTGGTCGCCTATGAACCGATCTGGGCGATCGGCACCGGCCGCACCCCCAGCCCGGCCGAGATCGCCGAGATGCACGATTTCATGCGCGCCGCGCTGGTCGGCCGGTTCGGCGACGCGGCCAAGGACATCCGCCTGCTCTACGGCGGCTCGGTGAAACCCGCGAATGCCGCGGAGATCTTCGGGATTTCGAACGTCGATGGCGCGTTGGTCGGCGGCGCATCGCTGAAGGCGGCGGATTTCGGCGCCATCATCGACGCGCTGGCTTCGGCCTAGCCGCCCGTCTGTCAGGCTGTCGCGGCCACCACCAATGCAGAAAGGGCGGAGGATGCCCCCCACCCCGCACTCGCACGACACCAGCTTGGCGGATCAGCGCGCGATCTTACGCGCCTCCGACAGGTAGCGAGAGGTCTCGGCGATGGCGAACTGGCCGCGCTTGACCTTCTGGATCTTGCCCTGGCGCAGAAGCGTGCCGAAGCTGCGCAGGCTCTGCTCCAAGCTGAACGGCTGCTCGGCCGCTTCCACCGCCGAACGCAGGATCTGCGGCCGGGTGAAGGAGGGCCGGCCCTCGACGCAGGCGGCATAGGCGGCCGCCGCTTCCAGCAGATCCGGCAGCTCGGTCGCGCCGATCCGCTCGGCGAAAGCCGCGAAGCTCTTGGCATTAGCGAAGATATTCTCGCCCGCCGCGTCGTCTTCCAGCTCCAGATCTTCGTC
>JAKAJW010000165.1 GCA_021813645.1 Pseudomonadota bacterium
GAGTGCCTGCTGTCCGACCTGCCCGCCGAATGTGCCACGGTGCTGGCGGAAGACTGACGACCGCGAACCGCACTCGCAGCCGCCCGGTCGGCCGTGCGTTCGTCCGTTGGAGTGACTTGACCGCGACCCATGGTGCAGAGTAAGCGGCGCAGTCTCCCAATTGGGAGCCAAGTCTCCGCGACCTTGTCAAAACGGAAAGCCATGCTTCGTCTCTATGCTCCTGGCGTCATCGCCATGGCCATCATCGTGGTGGCCTCCAACATCCTGGTGCAGTTCCTGCTCGGCCAATGGCTGACCTGGGGCGCCTTCACCTATCCCTTCACATTCCTGGTCACCGATCTGATGAACCGCTTACACGGGCCGAAAGTGGCGCGTCGGGTGGTGCTGGCAGGCTTTGTGGTCGGCATCATATGTTCGTTTGTCGGCAGCCAGATCACCGGCGCTTTCGGGCCGCTCGTTACCCACCGCGTCGCACTGGCCTCGGGCACGGCGTTCCTCGTTGGCCAATTGATGGACATTTCGGTGTTCAGCCGTCTGCGCCGTCTCGACTGGTGGCGTGCGCCGCTTGCGGCCTCATTGGTCGGTTCTGCGCTCGACACGCTGATCTTCTTCTCGATCGCCTTTGCCGCCGCCCTCACCTTCCTTGATCCGGCCGACAATGTGGTCTGGGCCAACAAGGCGCTTCCCCTGCTTGGCATCGGCCCCGTGGTCCCGCTTTGGGCCAGCCTGGCCGCGGCGGATTGGTCGGTGAAGATGTCGCTCGCCTTGGCATCGCTCTTGCCCTACCGGGCCATCGTTTTGCGTGCCGTCGCAAAGCTAGCGTAAAATCGTTTGACAGACACAAAATCTGTGGCACCCTCAAGGGTAAGTTCAACCCAGCGAAAGGAGGTGGTCCAGTGTCGAGAGTGATATTGGAGAGAGGTGTCGGGACAGTCAGGAGGTTCGCCGCCTGAGGGCAGCCCCAAGGGCGACCGCTTCTGATTGGGCCACCACTCTAACTGGCCCCATCTCCAGGGAACTCGGAGGGCCGCGCAGCAACGCGCGGCCCTTTCCGTTGTCAGATGAATTCGTGCGGGCTTCGGCTTGTCGCAATGACGGCCCAGCCCCTATGCTTCGCGAAAGATGAACGCACACTGGCGGATGGAGGCGAACGATCCCGCTCGACCCGCGAAACCGCCGCCGGAGGGGCCGCCGCGTGCTCGCCGGCGTGTTTTTTGTCTGCGTCCTCGGCGCCGTCGTCTTCGGCGCTCGGGCGGTTCTTCTTGCCGTCTACTGGTCCGATCCCGCGCATGTGGCGCAGGTCCTGGAGCCTTGGATGACGCCGCGCTACGTTGCTCGGTCCTACAAGGTGGAACCGTATCGGCTCGCGGTCGAACTTGGCCTCAACCAAGGCTCGGGTGTGCGGCCGACGCTCGAGGAATTGGCGCGGCGGCACGGGCTTAGCTTCGCGGACTATGCGGTCCAAGTGCAGCAAGCGATCATGCGGGCGAGGGCCGAGCCTCATGGATGAGAGCCTGCTCGCGGCTCTGCCAGCCTATGGGTTGCCCGTTCTCGGCCTCGTGGTCGGCGCGGGCTGCCTCGGAATTCCGGCGCCCTCTTCGCTCTTCATTCTGTTGGCCGGCTCCTTTGCCGCGGCGGGCGATTTCCAGCCGATGGCGGTCTTCCTCGTCTGCTTGGGGGCGGCGCTGGCAGCCGACAACCTCGGTTATGTCTTGGGTCGGGCCGGTGGCACGGCGCTCGAATCCCGCTTTGGTCGCGCCTCGGGAAGGGCCCGAGGGCTTTTCGTGGCCAGAGGCGGGATGGCGGTCTTTCTCAGCCGCTGGTTCGTCTCGCCGCTGGGGCCAGGCATCAACCTGATTGCCGGCGCAGCCCGAATGCCGTGGCGCCGTTTCTTCTTCTATGACTTGGCGGGAGAGGTGGTTTGGGTGGTGCTCTATATGGCGATCGGTGCGACGTTCAGCGCCGCGATCCTCGATGTCGCGGAGGTGATCGCCAACGCCACGGCCTCCGCCGCCTTTGCGGTCGTCGCCGGGGTGCTTGGCTGGTTGCTGCTCCGGCGCCCAAAAATGTCAGGGCGCTGAGCGGCCGGGCCAAATTTCATCCGGGAAACCTCGTGGGGCTTTCCCGTGCATTTCGCCTCGGCTAGCCTCTCGCCATGCTTCGTATCACGGATACTCTCACGATAGCCGACTGGGAACTGACCGAGAGCTTTTCGCGCTCCTCCGGCCCGGGCGGGCAGAATGTGAACAAGGTCGAGACGGCCGTCGAATTGCGCTTTGAGGCGGCGCGCAGTCCGCATCTCAGCCCCGCCGTCAAGGCCAGATTGAAGCGGATTGCCGGTCGGCGCTGGACGCTGGACGGCGCCTTGGTGATCCGCGCCGAAGAGACCCGAAGCCAGGAGCGCAACCGGGCAATCGCCAAAGAGCGTCTGGTGGCGCTCATCAAACAGGCTCTGGTGCCGCCCAAACCGCGAATCCCGACGCGCCCAACCCTTGCCTCGCAGCGCCGGAGGGTGGACGCGAAACAAGCGCGGGGGGCGGTGAAGGCCCTGCGGGCACGGCCGGAGGATGAGGAATGACTCGGACTGAGGAACTCATGGATCGCCGTCGGCGATTGTTGGGGCCGAACGTTCCGACCTTCTACGCCCATCCGGTGGAGATCGTCCGAGGCGAGGGGGTTTGGCTTTGGGACGCGGCCGGGCGGCGCTATCTCGACTGCTACAACAACGTGCCGAGCGTGGGTCATTGCCACCCGAAGGTAGTCGAGGCGATCGCCCGGCAGGCAGCCCTGCTGAACACCCACACCCGCTATCTGCACGATGGCATCCTGGACTATGGTGAGAGGCTGGTAGCCAAGTTCGGACACGGACTCGACACGTTGATGATGGTCTGTACGGGTTCGGAAGCCAATGACGTGGCGCTGCGGATGGCCCAAGCGGTCACGGGCAAGACCGGGATGATCGCGACCAATGCGACCTATCACGGCAATACCGCGCTGGTCAGCCAACTGTCGACCCGAAGGCCGCCGATCGGGGGCTATGCTCCGAATGTGAGACTGGTACCGACGCCCGATCATTTGCGTCCCCTTGACGGCTCCATTGAGGCACAACCAGAGGCCTTCGCCGCAAATGTCGCCCGCGCGATCGAGGAACTGGAAGTCATGGGCCACGGCTTTTCCAGCCTCACCCTCTGTCCCTTCTTCGCCAATGAGGGGTTTCCGGCGTTGGCGTCCGGCTTCCTCGACCCGACGGTTGATGTCGTCCGGCGCGCCGGCGGCATCATCATCGCTGACGAGGTGCAGCCGGGATTCGGACGGCTCGGCTCGCATTGGTGGGGGCATGAGCGGCTCGGCTTCGCGCCGGACATAGTGACACTGGGAAAGCCGATGGCGAACGGGCATCCGGTCGCAGCGGTGGTGACGCGGCCGGAGGTGATGGCGGCGTTTCGCGAAGCCTTCGGCTACTTCAATACGTTTGGTGGCAACCCCGTCTCCTGTGCCGCAGCCATGGCGACGCTGGAGGTTATCGAAGCGGAAGGTCTCGTCTCAAATGCTTCGGATGTCGGGGGTTACGCTCTGCGGCGGCTGCGCCAACTGGAGGATCCCAGGATCGCCGATGTGCGGGGGGCGGGGTTGTTCTTTGGGGTGGAGTTTACCGTGCCTGGCACGCTTGAGCCAGCGGGCGAACTGACTGCGCGCCTGGTGGAAGAGATGCGGCGTCGAGGCATTCTGTTGAACCGGATCGGTCGCGGTGGGAACACCCTGAAAATTCGCCCCCCCATGCCCTTTGGGCGCAGTCATGTGGATTTTCTGGTCGACACTCTGTCCGAGGCTCTTGTGTCGGTGCCAGTGTGACCGAAGCGGAGGAAGCACTGGCCGCATGGGGTGGTCGAGGGCTGCCGCAACTGGTGAAGGATCGGGAAAATGCGGTGTTTTCCGTCACGCTATCGGATGGCCGTCCTGGCGCGTTGAGACTGCACCGGCCCGGCTATCAGAGCATTGCGGCGATCCGGTCGGAATTGATCTGGACCGAAGGCCTGGCCAATGCGGGCCTTCCGGTGCCTCGACCGCAGAGCACACGGTCCGGCGAGTTGCTGACGATACTTTCGACCGGTCGTGTGGCTTCCCTGGTCGAGTGGTTGCCCGGGCGGCCGCTTGGCGAGGCGGGAATCTCGCTAGGAGGCACGGCGGACCGGCAGATCGAGCGCTTCCGCGATGTCGGCGCGCTGCTTGCGCGATTGCACAACGCGACCGATGCAATGGGTCTTCCCGACGACTTCGTGCGCCCGGCTTGGGATGCAGAAGGCCTGCTTGGAGAGCATCCCCTATGGGGGCGGTTTTGGGAGAATTCGGCCCTGACCAGCCGGGAAACGTCTCTTTTGCAGGAGGCGCGCAGGGTTGCGCGCGCGCGCTTGGACCGAATGCGGCCGACGGCCGATTTCGGGCTGATCCATGCCGATCTGATGCGAGAGAACATATTGATCGATGGCGCGTCCGTCCGCGTCATCGACTTCGATGATTCCGGTTTTGGCTTCCGGCTCTACGACCTGGGAACCCTGATGCTGCAGAATCTCTCCGAGCCGACCTATGACGACCTGCTTGCCGCCGCAGCCGAAGGCTACGGCGCGCTGCGACCGATCGATCCGACACAGGTTCCGTTCTTCGTCTTCCTGCGCTGCCTGGCGTCCTGCGGTTGGGCGCAGCCGCGGCTCCCACCGGGTTCTCCTCAACTGCGAAGCTATGCGCAGCGTGCGGTCTTTCAGGCCGAGCTGTTCTTGCGGCGCCAATGAGTGGCCGGTCAGCGGTCTTCGGCTCAGACCAGGACCTCCATCGCCTTTTGCTCACCCACATCGAAGATGCGCTTGTAGCGGGCGATTTCGTCCTTCGGCCCCATGGCTTTGTTCGGGTTGTCGGAAAGCTTGACCGTCGGCCGGCCTTCGGCGGCGACCGCCTTGCAGACCAGGCTGAAGGGGGCGAGCGTGTCGCCAGGAACGAGATTGCGGAAATCGTTGGTCAGCAGTGTGCCCCAGCCGAAGCTGACCTTTACCCGGCCGGCAAACCGGGCATGGAGATCTTCGATCTTGTCGACGTCCAGCCCGTCCGAGAAAATCACGAGCTTGGTCCGGGGATCCTCGCCGCGCGATTTCCACCAAGCGATGGCGGTTTCGGCGCCCTGAATCGGATCGCCGGAATCGATGCGGATACCGGTCCAGGTGGTCAGCCAGTCGGGTGCGCGGCGCAAGAAGCCTTCGGTGCCATAGGTGTCAGGCAGGATGATGCGCAGGTTGCCCTCATGCTCCTCGTGCCAATCCTCCAGCACCCGGTAGGGCGCTTGGGCCAACTCATCGTCGGTCTTGGCCAGGGCGGCGTAGACCATCGGCAGTTCATGGGCGTTGGTGCCGATCGCTTCAATGTCCCGGCGCATCGCAATGAGGCAGTTGGAGGTTCCGACGAACGCCGAACCAAGTCCTTCCATCAGCGCTTGAACGCACCAATCCTGCCAAAGGAACGAGTGTCGGCGGCGGGTCCCGAAATCGGCGAGCTTTAGCTCTGGGATCCTGCGCAGTCGCTCGACCTTCTCCCAAATGTGGGTCATGCCGCGGGCATAGAGCACTTGGAGCTCGAAGCGGCCCATGCCCTTCAACACCGCGCGCGAACGAAGCTCCATCAGAACGGCAAGCGCGGGGATCTCCCACAGCATGACTTCCGGCCAATTGCCTTCGAAAGTCAGCTCGTATTGTCCGTCGCGCTTTTCTAGGTGGTAGGGTGGCAGCTGCAGGGCTTCGAACCACTCCATGAAATCGGGGCGGAACATTTGCCGCTTGCCGTAGAAGGTGTTGCCGCGCAGCCAAGTGGATTCTCCGCGCGACAGGCGCAGCGTTCGGATGTGATCGAGTTGCTCGCGCAGTTCGCCTTCGTCGATCAACTCTGCCAGCCGTATCGATTTGGTGCGGTTGATCAGGCTGAAGGTGACGGCGGTGTCAGGCCGGTTGCGGAACACCGACTGACACATCAGCAGCTTGTAGAAGTCCGTATCGATCAGCGAGCGGACGATTGGGTCGATTTTCCAATGATGGTTGTAGACCCGGGTGGCGATGTCGACCATTTCAGGACCTCAAGACGACGCCAGCATCGCGCATGGTCAGCCGCGCTTCCTCCAGTGAGCCGCCGAGGTCGATGGCGCGACAGCCTTCCTCCAGCACCTCGACATCGAAGCCGAGCCGGGCGGCATCCACGGCGGAATAGGCCACACAGAAATCGGTGGCCAGCCCGACCAGGGTGAGGCGGTTCACCCCGCGAGCGCGCAGGTAGCCTTCAAGCCCGGTGGATGTCACGCGATCATTTTCGAAAAAGGCGGAATAGCTGTCGATCTCAGGGCGGAAGCCCTTGCGCAGTATGAGGTCGGCCGGATCCGTATTGAGTCCCGGATGGAAGGCGGCGCCGGGCGAGCCCTGAACGCAATGGGTCGGCCATAGCACCTGCTCGCCGTAGGGCATGGTGGTCACCAAGAAGGGCGCGGCATTCGGGTGATTGGCCGCAAAGGAGAGGTGGTCGGCCGGATGCCAATCCTGGGTTAGGACCTTGACCGAGAATTCGCTCATCAACTGGTTTACGAAGGGAATGATCGTATCGCCGCCGGCGACGGCGAGGGCCCCGCCGGGGCAGAAATCGTTTTGCACATCGATCACCATCAGGGCTTCGGTTGCTGCGCGCATGGCCGCCTCCATCTTCAATTTCTTGTGGGTAAGTGTCGGTTCGTCGCACGTCAATGGCGGAGCCTCGCCCGTGTCGGTGGCAAGGTATCTTGACACCAATGTTGACCCTGCTATGGAAGGCCTATGAAACGGGTCGAACGCGTGCAGACAGGGCTGCGGCTGGAGAAGCGGCTTCTCAAGGTTCTCAAGGGCCTCGCGGAGCATCTCGAAATGCCCGTCTCGGAGCTGATCGAGGGCATTGCGCTGCACGCCTTCGAAGGCCGCGCGCCATTTGGCGAGGCAACGCTTGGCAAAATCGCGCAACTCAAGGCTGTCTACGATCTCGACCTGACCGCCGAAGACAGCCACAAGTTGACGGAGGAACCCGAATGACCGCGCTTATGGATGCATTCGACGCTGGCACATTGGACCCCGCAGGCTTCACGCATCGCGACCATATTGCCGTCGCCCACGAGGCGCTGCAGAGCGACGAGTTCTTCGCGGCCTCGGCCCGAGTGGCGCGCGGACTGCGGGGCCTGGCAGCCAAAGCCGGTGCGCCGGAAAAATACAGCGCCACGATCACGCTTGCCTTTCTGAGCCTAATCGCTGAGCGCATGGTCAAGGCTGAGGGCCTGTCCGAATTCCTCGCCGCCAACCCAGACCTGCTCGACGGGTCGATCCTGCGGCGGCTGTACACGACGGCCCGGCTCAGCGACCCGCGCGCGCAGCGGTATGGCCTGTTGCCCGATCTCGCGGTGGTTTGAGGGGCGCGACCGGCTCGACCCTTGCCGCTTGGCCTCCGCTCGCCTATAAGCCGCCCGTTAAGTTAAGGTCAGGCGAAAGCATGGGCGCATTGGCAGCAGAACGGCAAGGTGCTGCGCCTCGAACCTGGGGCGCGGCGGCATGACGGCCGTGATGCAGGACCTCTCATTCTTTGTCGAGGGTTCGACCAATCCCATTCTCATATTCTTCGGCATCGTCCTGTCCAGCTTCGTGTTGGAAGACGCGGCGGCGGTGATCTCGGCGCTGGCGGTGGCCGAGGGGCATGTATCCATTCCCTTGGCCCTGTTCAGCCTGTTCACCGGCATTGCGTTGGGTGACCTCGGTCTCTTCGTCGCAGGGCGCTTCGCGGCGCGTCACCCCTGGGCTCGGCGCTGGGTTTCCACAGATCGCGCCAAAGGCATGCAGGGTTGGCTGAACAACCGCCTGATCGCAGCGGTGATTTCGGTTCGCTTCATTCCTGGAGCGCGGCTTCCCACCTACACCGCCTGCGGTTTTCTCGGCATGCCGTTTCTGCGCTTTGCGTTGGCAGTGATCGTCGCTACGCTTATATGGACGTCACTTCTATTTACCGTCGCACTTGGGGCGGGGAAAGTGATCATGACGCATTTCGGCGCCTGGCGCTGGCCGGTCAGCATAGGCTTCGTTGTCCTCCTTATGGGGGTCAGCCAGTACATTGCGCGTCGGCAGGCCCGACGCATCGGCGGCAGGGACGAGAAATGACCTTTGCAGAGTTTGACCCGCGTCCGCGACTGCGTCGCTTGTTAAACCGGACGCAGGGCGAGTCCGCGTTCTCGGCCTTTGAGCTCTGGCCTGCGCGCTTTTTCTATATTCCTATGATTTTGCAATGGGTTGGTCTTGCGTTGCGCTATCGCTCGATCACCCTGCCCACTCTCGCCAATCCGGGGATGGAGGCGGGCGGACTAGTTGGCGAATCCAAATTCGCAATACTCTCCCAGCTTGGTCGAGAGGGGAACAAGTGGGTGGCCCCCTATACCTGCTTCTCCGTTGGGACTGCATCCGGGGCGCCGTCTGCGGATCTGTCGCAGGCCATTGCGGCGTTGGAAACCGCTGGGCTCGAGTGCGCGTTGGGGGCAAAGCCCGACATCGGGTGCCGCGGAACGGGCGTGCGGATCATCCGAACGATAGCCGACCTGGATCACTATCTGGTGAACTTCCCGCGCCGGGAGCGCATCATCTTCCAGAAGCTGATCACCGCGAAGAACGAGGCCGGCATCTTCTACATTCGCGCGCCGGGCGAAGAGCGCGGAAGGATCGTCTCGGTCACGCTGAAGCTCTTTCCGGAAGTGGTCGGGGATGGCGTCTCGACATTGGAGAAATTGATCGAGGCCGACCCGCGTGCCGGCAGGATCAAGGATATCTATCTGGCTCGGCACGGTGCGCAGAAGGATCGGGTACTCGAAGACGGCGAAGTGTTTCCGCTGGTCTTCACCGGCAACCATTGCCGTGGCGCAATCTTCAAGGATGGGCGCGGCCAGATTACACCTCAGATGGAAGAGCGCTTTGACGCGATCGCCAGAGGCATGCCCGAGTTCTACTTTGGTCGGTTCGACGTGCGTTATGATGATCTCGAGGAATTGCGCGCGGGTCGCAACTTCCACCTGATCGAGGTCAATGGTGCTGGCTCCGAGGCAACGCATATCTGGGATAAGACGACGAGGCTGAGCGACGCCTATCGGTTCCTGTTCTTCCAGCAGCGCACGCTGTTCGAGTTCGGTGCGGCAAACCGGGCGCGCGGCTTTTCTTCAGTCAACGCATTCCGGCTGCTGCGCCTCGCCCTGAAGCAGGCGCGACTCGGGCGCGCTTATCTCGAGTCGAGCTGACAACCTTCACCTTCCGACACTTCAGCGCGAGACGCCCCATGGGAACGGCGGGGTGGCGAACCGCCCCGCCAATGGTCGCCGTCTCAGGCCGCGCGAGGGCGGATTGGCGGCTGCACTTCGTCGGGCATCGGGCACACATAGGCCGTCTTGGCCATCCTGGCCGCGTGTTCGGCCTTGGCCGCCGCGAGCAGGTCTGGCTTCGCGAACAGGGCTTTCGCCGTCGCGGCCATGACCTTGGCCGCGTGCTCCATTCCCTTGTGCGCCATGGCCGTCTTGCCCTGCGCGGTCAGCTGCCAAGTGTGGAACGGCGTGCCCACGGCGCAGGTGGCCACTCGGGCCTGGACGGTCGGCACGGCCCAGCTGACATCGCCGACGTCGGTGGAGCCTTCGCCGCCGGTCTGGCCTCGGTCCAGCGGCACGACGAAATCGGCCAAGGGAAGGTCAGGGCGGGGATCGATCCCAAAGCGGCGGAAGGCGGCTTCAATATGTTCGGGCGTTAGCGTGCCACGGATCGCCTCGGCGAAGAGTCGATCTTCAGCGTCGAATTCCGGCGCCCCGAGACGATCGAACTCTGCCTGCATCGCCTCCTCAAGCGGGCGGTTTCCAACGATGTTGGACACGCCGGAGACGACCCTGCGTTCAAACCGGGTTTCGGTCATCAAGGCGGCCCCTTCGGCGATCTTGTCGACCCGAGCGATCAACTCGCGCAGGCCCGGCAAGTCGCGGGCGCGGATCAACTGCCGCACAGTCGCCTTGGCTTGCACGACGTTCGGGGCCACCCCGCCCGCGTCCAGATAGGCATAGTGCACCCGGGCATCGTCCGGCATGTGCTCGCGCATGTAGTTCACGCCGATATTCATCAGCTCCACCGCATCGAGCGCCGATCGGCCAAGCTCGGGGGAGGCGGCGGCATGGGCGGCGCGGCCGTGGAAGGTGTAGTCGATCCGGGTGTTGGCAAGTGAGACGGGTTCGGAGACACCGTTGAGGCTGGCCGGATGCCAAGAGATGGCGGCGTCAACGTCGTCGAAAAGGCCCGCACGCACCATGAATGTCTTCGCCGCCCCGCCTTCCTCCGCCGGGCAGCCGAAATACCGCACCCGACCGGGCAGGCCCTGTTCCTTCAGCCAGTCCGCAAGGGCGGCGGCAGCCATCAATGCGGCAGAGCCGAGCAGATTGTGGCCGCAACCGTGGCCCGGCCCACCTGTCGGCCGCGGTTCGGCGACGCCCGGCTCCTGTCCCAGTTCCGGCAGGGCGTCATATTCGCCCAAGATCGCGATCACCGGACCGTCCTCGCCCCATTCGCCGATGACAGCGGTCGGAATTCCGGCGACGCCGCGGGTCACGCGCGCCCCCTCGGCCTTCAATTGCTCTTCATGCGCGTCGGCCGAGGCATATTCGGTATAGGCGATTTCCGGTGAGTCGAAGACGCGATCAGCAAGCCCCCTGTAGGCCTGACGCCGTTCCTCCACCAGGTTCCAGATTCGGTCGCTGTTCTGCATCGCGCATCTCCTTTGATCGGCGCGAGAGTGGCGCGGATCGCTGGCGAGCGCCAGAGGGGTCAGCCCGCCCCGAGAAGCACCGCCGTCTGATAGGTTATGAACGCGCCGATGTAGGCTAGGGCGAACATGTAGCCGAAGGTGACCCACATCCATTTTGCTCCGCCGGTCTCGCGCCGGATCACCGCGAGGGTTGAGGCGCATTGCGGGGCGAATATGTACCAGACTAGGAAGGAAAGCGCGGTGGCAAGGCTCCATTGCGTCGCCAAGACATGGCCGATCTGCGAGTCGCCTCCCGAGATGGCATAGACTGTGCCAAGTGCGGCGACCGCCACCTCCCGCGCCGCCATGCCGGGAACCAGCGCCACGCTGATCTGCCAGTTGAAGCCGATTGGTGCCAAAATTGGCTGGATCAGACCGCCAATCATGGCCGCGAAGCTGTAGGTTATTGCGGGTTCGGACGCATTAGCCGGGGCCATTGGGAAGGTGGCCAACAGCCAGATGAGAACCGACATTGCAAAGATCGTGGTGCCGGCACGTTTGAGAAACAGCCGAGCCCGGGTGAGTAGACCAATCGCGACACTTTTCGGGCGTGGCATCTTGTAGTCCGGCAGGTCGAGCATGAAGGGCGGTGTCGGGTGCCTGCGCCAGAACAGGAACTTGGCGACGGCCGAAACCGCCAAGGCAGAGACGATGCCGGCCGCGTACAGTGCGAACATGATGAGGCCCTGCAGGCTGAACACGCCCCAGACGGTACGGGCCGGAATGAAGGCCGCGATGATCAGCGTATAGACGGGAATTCGAGCCGAGCAAGTCATCAGCGGCGCGACCAGGATCGTCGTCAGCCGGTCCCGGCGGTTGTCGATGACGCGGGCGGCCATGATGCCAGGGATGGCGCAGGCGAAACTCGACAGCAGCGGGATAAAGGCACGGCCGTGAAGTCCGGCGCCGCCCATGATCTTGTCCATCAGGAAGGCGGCGCGGGCCATATAGCCCAGATCCTCAAGTAGCAAGATGAACAGGAACAGGATCAGGATCTGCGGCAGGAAGACGACGACGCTGCCGACCCCGCCGATCACGCCGTCGACCAGGAAGCTCTCGATGAGGCCGGGCGGCAGGACCTCCCTCGCGCCCGCACTCAGGAAGTCAAAGCTGTGCGAGATCAGTTCCATCGCGGGCTGGGCCCAGGTAAACACGGCCTGGAACATCACGAAAAGCAGCCCAAGAAGAAACACCAGGCCGACAATCGGGTGGAGCAGCACGGCGTCGACGCGCGATGTGATGGTATCGGACTTCGCCGGATGGCGGACGGTGGCGCTGACCAAGCGATCAGCTTCGCGCTGTGCGGCGCGCAACTCGTCGGCGGACGGTTCGGCCCAAGTACTGGGCGCGGCGGCGGGCAGGCCGGCCGCGAGCCAGGCATCGATCCGGGCCAGCAGATCGGCCATGCCCGCCTTTCGTACGGCGGTTGCCGCAACCACGGGCAGGCCGAGGCCTTTCTCCAGAGCATCGGTATCGATCTCGATGCCACGCCATCTGGCGATGTCGATCATGTTGAGGACCAGCAGCACGGGCCGGCCGATCCGCTTCAACTCCTGCACCAGACGGAGGGCGGAACGCATGTTGGTGGCGTCTGCGACCGCGACGATCAGGTCGGGCGCCGCTTCTCTGGCACGCCGGCCTAATACGATGTCGCGCGTAACCTCTTCGTCTGGCGAGCGCGCGCGCAGCGAGTAGGTTCCGGGCAAGTCGACGACTTCGATCCGGTGCCCTGCGGGCGTTAAGGCGGTTCCGATCTTGCGATCGACGGTGACTCCGGAATAGTTGCCTACCTTTTGGCGGCTTCCGGTTAACGCATTGAACAATGCGGTTTTGCCGCAGTTCGGAACCCCCACCAGCGCCAGCCGGGCGGCGGCCGTCTCGATCACAGCACTCACGACGCTTATCCTAGTAGGCGAAGATCGCCATGGCCTCGCGCCGGCGCAGGGCGACCGTCGAGCCATTGACCCGAACGGCGATCGGATCGCGGCCGAAGAGTCCTTCGTGCAACACGTGGACCTGTGCGCCCTCAACGAAGCCGAGCTCGATCAGACGTCGTTCGATCTCATATGCGGAAAGCGTGGAATTGCCGTCGCAGACCGAGATTTGCCTCACGAGACCGCGAAAGCCGCGCCGGGCAACGCCCAGCGGCACGATCGGTTCTGCCGCGCTCTCGCTGGTGGTGAAATCCTTCATGCCGCTCTCCCTGGGCCCGACGCTCCAGCCGTCCAGGAA